>JBFHIF010000117.1:0-5242 GCA_041596595.1 Erythrobacter sp.
GGCAGCGTCCAGCATCCCGAAAACGCGCACGACGCGCATCCGTGCGAGAATATCGAGGTCTATGCCAGCCATTGCGGCCTCGGCGTCAATCCGAGCGTGATGGTCGACCTCGCCGACCGGCTTTCCCAGCCCGAAGACGAATGGTCACCGTTCCGGCCCAAGCCGCATCAGCGCCTGCTCTTCCCCGAGGTGAAGCTGCACTAGAACAGCTTACGCAGTTCGATCCCGAGATAGCGCCCCGTCGGATCGATCAGGAACGGCTGGTAGTTGACGGGAATTTGCCCGTTTGCGTCGGTGACCTTGCGGCGTGAATCGAAGATGTTGTCCGCGCGAAGGCTGACCCGCAAGCGCTTGAGGAAGCCGTCCTCGCGCCCCAGCAATTCACCCAGATCGGTGAATGCGCGCAGATCGAACGTTACCAGATCGCCGAACATCAGATCGGTGCTTCCAGGCAGGCCCGAGCCATCGATCCGGCTGGGCCCGGTATATTGTCCCGACAGGCGAAAGCCCACGACCCCGCCGAACAGGCCGGCCTCGAGCCGCGATGCATGGCGAGGCAGCCCGAAGGCTGCGGTGCCATCGCCATCAAGCTGGTCGAGCGGATCGAGCCCAGGAGCGATGATGATCTCGTTGGCGAGCTCGATCGTGTGGTTGAGGCTCAGGAAATAGCGCCAGCCCTCCATCCGGCCGCGCGCCAAGGGGTTGCCGCCACCAAACGGGCCACCACCGCCGCCGCCACGCGCCTGACTTCCCTCGGATCGGGGAGGACCGCCTGCGCCCGGCTGCCCGGCATTACCTGCACTCATCGCGCACAGGCGGTCGCGAAAGCTCGCCAGCCGTTCTCGGTCGATTGCGCCATTTTCGTCGCGGACCCGCGCGAGCATCGCCGAGAGCCGTTCGCTGTCGATGCCAGGAAGTTCGGTCGAGACATCTTCCCCTGCATCGACGCGTTCGACGAGGCCGACGATGAAATCCAGCCCATCCTCGGCACAAAGGCGCGCACGAAACTGCGCAAAGGCCTCGCGACGCTCAGGGCTTGCCTCTGTCATGGCGGGACGCCCGGTCGGACGGGCGCGCTCCGGTGCCTCCGCGCTTTCGCCCCGTCCGCGCTCGCTGGCTCCGAAGCCGCCGCGGGTCGTCAGGCTGAGTTGCAATCGGTCGGCCCTCGTCTCGGCAAAGGTCACTGCGCGGCGATCAAGAGAGATCAGCCTTCCACTCGCATCCCTCGTCACGCGGTCCGGAAAGGCCGCTTCAATCTCGCGGGTCAGGACGGGAAAGGGCGCGGTTACGTCGTCGGAACGATTGCGGATATACTCGGCCGTGACGCGGGTGTTTTCCCAGAAACCCAGTTCCCAGCTGGCGGACAGTTTCCAGTCGCGCTGGGTCTCGGCAAGAAGCGCGGGATTGCCGCCGCTTACCACTGTCGCGAGAACCGTTTCGCCGTTGACGAAATCGAAGACGGGCGCGTTGAACGTCGTGATCCGGGGATCGCCCAGATTGCCGAGCGATGGAGCGACTTCGCGGGTGATGTAGCTTGCCGATATGTCGAGCGGGCGCACCGGCGACCAGTTGAGCGAGATGCTGTAATCGCCGAGCAACCCGAAATCGGACAAGTCATCGAGCCCGGCATTGAGCGTGAGCGAGACATCCCCCAGCCCGTCACCTGCCCCGTTGCGGCGGCTGGTTATCGGCAGGACCAGGTTCGTTCCGGCGAACAGCCGGCGCCGGGTCAGGTCCGAGGCTTGCAGGCTGCGCGTGTCGGAGGTTTCGACCTGTTGCCAGTCGACCCCGAAATCGAACGTCGCCTGCACTTCGCCCGCCGGGAGCGAACCGGTCGGACCCGATAGGGTGTTACGCAATTCGCCCGAGAGGTTGGTGCTGCGCGCAATGTCGAACCCGGCATCGGCGGACACGGGTAGAGGGGTATCGAGAGCGAGCCTGCCTGCGGCAGCCTCCGCCTCGAGCGCACTCGTGTCGAAACGCCGGTCGACCTCGGTTTCGCTTTCCGACAGCGAGGCATCGAAGGTCGAGGTGAGACGGAAGGCATTGAGGCGCGTGGTGAGCGATCCCGAGCTTGAAAGGCTGTCGACCGCGCTCCTGCGCTCGAGCGGTGTCGCCTCGCCGAAGGTGCGCAAGGCACTGGCTCCGCCCGGATCGGTGAGCGTGACGATGTTCAGACCCGAAAGCGATCGGCTGTCCGTGCGGTCATACTGGAGGCTTGCGGAAACCGACGTCCCGCTTTCGAGAAACGCCTTGGCCCAGTTGGCGCTTGCCTCGAAGCTTCGCGCATCGGCGACAAGGCTGCGATAGCGCGCCTGATCGGGATCGCCGGGCACCTGCGAGATCGAACCAGGCGTCTGGACCAAGCCGCGCTCGGCCTCGGTCAAAAGCGAGGTGTCATTGGCCTCGATATTGAGATTGATGCGCCCGCCATTTTTGATGGTGAGCAGCCCGGCTTCCTGTTCGGTGACGAGGTAGCCGCCGCGCGACGGACCGGCGAATTCGAGCTCGATCTCGCGGCTCGAAAAGTTCTCCTTGAGGATCAGGTTCACCACCCGGCGGTCGGGATCGAAGCCAAAACGCTGCGCGACCTCTTCGGGAAAGACCTCCACCCTCGCGAGCGCCTCTGGCGGATATTGCGCGAATTCACGAAACGAGCCGATCCGGATGCCATTGACGAGGATAATCGGACGCCCACCGCCGCCCCGCCCGCGCGCCGAGCTCGTCTGGCTCGAAATCTGCGTGACGAGGTCGGCGATCGAAGTCACGCCTTCCGCCGCGATATCCGCTTCGCCCAGTTCGAGCAGCGGCGGTTGATCGACATCGAGCTGACCCTTGAGCCGCGCGGCACGCACCACGATTTCGCCGCCAACTGCGTCGGACGCAGCCAGCCCGTCATCCTGTGCGAAAACCTGAGGAGTAGCCAGGCACGCGCCGAGCGCGCCCAGGCTGGCGCTGCTGCGACAGAACATACGGAAAAAAGGGGCGGATTTCATGGGATGAGGTCTCTAGTTCAGATTGGTTGCTGAGCCATACGTCCGAATTGTCGCAAATTGCATCGCTGAAAGGTGCTCGCTCCGACAATTCCGCAGCGCAGCCCCCGGATTGCGAAGATGGTCGCGATAGCGCTGCGGGCTTCCAATTTGCTCTCACCATCGCTAAATGGCGCGCGAGCATCGACCGGCGACATGAAACGTGCGCCACAAAGTTAAGGGATTACATGGCCAAGGAAGAACTTCTCGAAATGCGCGGGCGCGTCGTCGAATTGCTGCCCAATGCGATGTTCCGGGTCGAGCTTGAAAACGGCCATGAAGTTCTGGGCCATACCGCGGGCAAGATGCGCAAGAACCGCATCCGCGTGCTTACCGGCGACGAAGTGCTGTGCGAACTCACGCCCTATGATCTCACCAAGGCCCGGATTACCTACCGTTTCATGCCGGGCCGTGGCGGCCCCGGTCCGCAAAACTGACGACATTTCTGGTGCGCTCATGAGCGCTTCGAAAAACTCACCTCCGCTTACGCTCGCATCGGCGAGCCCGCGCCGCCGCGAACTGCTCGCGCGGCTCGGGATCACGCCGGACGCGGTTGCTCCGGCGGACATTGACGAGACCCCGCTCAAGGCCGAACGCCCGCGCGATTACGCATTGCGTATGGCCGAGGAAAAGGCCCGCGCGGTCGACGCCGCCGGTCATGTTCTGGCCGGCGACACGGTGGTGGCTGCCGGACGCCGGATCCTGCCCAAGGCGGAAACCGAGGATCAGGCGCGCGCCTGCCTCAAGCTCCTCTCGGGCCGCCGCCACGAGGTTCTTTCGAGCATTGCCCTCAAATCCCCCGACGGTTCAATCCGATCGCGGCTGAGCACCAGCATCGTCCGGTTCAAGTCGCTCTCCAGCGAGGAAATCGCCGACTATCTCGCCAGCAGCGAATGGCACGGCAAGGCAGGCGGATACGCGATACAGGGCACGGCCGAAGGTCTGGTTCAGTGGATCAGGGGCAGCCATTCGGCGATCATGGGGCTGCCGCTGTTCGAGACCCGCGCGCTGCTCAAATCGGCTGGATTCGTCATTGCCTGAGTGGCTTGTCGAGCGCGGGATCGGCGAACACCGCGCAATCCTGGTCGATGGCGAGGATGTGCTGGCCGCAAGAGTGTTCTGGCCGGGATCGCTCGAACCGGGCGCGCGGGTCGAAGCGAAGCTGGTTGGCAAGCGTTCCGGGTCGAAACGTGGGCTTGCGCGGACGGATCGGGGGACCGAGATCCTTCTCGATGACCTGCCCCCGGCGATAACCGAAGGTGCGCAGATCCAAGTCCGTATCACGCGCGCGCCGATCGCCGAACGCGGCCGATTGAAGCGCGCGGTCGGCCGATACGAGGCTGCTCCCCCCAGTGGCCACGACAACGGCGAGATCGCGGCAGGCGGAGCCGAGATCGACCCCGTCCTGTCTTTGCAGAGCGGAACGGTTCGTCCACTGTCTCCGGGGCAGTTTCTCGACGAGCGCTGGGACGAGATCTGGCACGCCGCGAGCGCGGGGCAGATCGATTTTCCCGGCGGGAGTGTGCTCGCAACGCCAACCCCCGCGATGACCGTGATCGATATCGATGGCGAGGGATCGCCGCGCGAACTTTCGCTGGCTGCCATTCCCGCGATCGCGAACGCGCTTCGCTGGTTCGACATCGGTGGCAATATCGGGATCGATTTTCCGACCATCGAAGCGAAGAAAGAACGCAAGCTGGTCGATGAAGCACTCGCATCCGCGCTGGCCGATTGGCCGCACGAGCGCACTGCGATCAACGGCTTCGGCTTTGTCCAGCTGGTCGCCCGGCTCGAAAGGCCTTCGCTGCTGCAACGTTTCGCGACCTCGCGCACCGCCCTGTGCGCACGCCAGGCGCTGCGAATCGCGGAGCGCACCACCGGGCCCGGCATAACCCTGCTCACCGTCCATCCTGCCCTCAAGCCAAAGCTCCAGCCCGCCTGGCTTGACGAATTGCGCCGCCGCACCGGGCGCGAGGTGCGGATCGGGATCGATCCGGGTCTTGCGCTCGAAACTCCCAGCGCACAGATAGTGGCGGCATGACCAAGCCTGCCAAATCCTGCCCGATCTGCAAAAAACCGCGTTCCGCCACCCACGCACCGTTCTGTTCGACGCGGTGCAAGGATCGCGATCTCGCGCGCTGGTTCGGCGATGGTTATGCCGTTCCCGGTCGCCCCGCCAACCCCGATGAAATCGCTCAGGCCGACTGGGA
>JBFHIF010000118.1:0-5238 GCA_041596595.1 Erythrobacter sp.
ACCGCTTGCGCGACCGCGAGATAGGTCTTGCCCGTTCCAGCTGGACCCAGCGCGAAAATAATATCGTCGCGCGCAAGGCTGCGCATGTAGGTGACCTGCGTGGCGGATCGCGGCACGATAGTTTTGCGCCGCGTGCGAATCATGATCGGCGGCTTTTCCTTCTCGCCGCTGATGATCCCTTCGAGGGTCGGCTCGTTCGACATCGCGATCAGCGACTCGATCGCACCGGCATCGAGATCCTGGCCCTGACTGAGCCGGTCATACATCGTGTTGATCGTCTCACGGGCCCGGGCGACGTTGTCTTCCGGCCCTTCGATCACGATCTGATCGCCGCGCGCGTGGATCATCACCGAAAGCCGGTTTTCGACCTGGACGAGATTGGCATCGAACTCGCCGAACAGCGCATTGAGTAGCGACTGGTTGTCGAAGGAAAGCTCGGCCCGGGCGCGGCGTGCATCGCGGATCGGTGTGGGATCGGGGGAGAGCTTCGGCTCTCGCTGGGGATCTTTCGCGCGTGTCGGTCTACGGCCCATAGGTTCCTTTGTCCGAGGGCGGGTAAGGCCGCCCACGACTCGAAAAGGTAAGCTCGATTGGGCGCAAAGCAAGTTCGCACCGGCAATGTAACGGTGGAAATGTTTTGCCGCTCAGGCCGAAACGGTTTCGCGCAGTGCGCCGCGCAGCGAGTTGGGGCCGGCCTCGACGAGCGCGGTTTCGACCATGTCGCCAATCGCCGCATCGCCTTCAAACCAGACGCTTTGGAGCCACGGCGACTTGCCGAGCCACTGCCCGGGAAACTTGCCCTTGCGCTCGACCAGCACCGCGCAGGTGCGGCCCACGCTTGCCGCGTTGAATGCCAGTTGGTCGCGATTGAGCCGGGCCTGGAGGCGCTGGAGCCGCTCGTCCATGACTTCGCGCGCGATCTGACCGTCCATGCTCGCGGCCGGGGTGCCGGGGCGCGGACTGTACTTGAAGCTGTAGGCCTGCGCGTAGCGCACTTCGTCGACGAGGCTGAGAGTCTCTTCGAACTCGGCCTCGGTCTCGCCGGGAAACCCGACGATGAAATCACCCGACAGGGCAATGTCGGGGCGCGCCGCGCGGAAACGTTCGAGCAGCTTGAGATAGCTCTCGGCGGTATGCGCGCGGTTCATCGCTTTGAGCACCCGATCGGAACCGCTCTGTACCGGGAGGTGGAGGAAGGGCATCAACTGGGAGACCTCGCCATGCGCGGCGATCAGGTCGTCTTCCATGTCGTTGGGATGCGAGGTGGTGTAGCGGATCCGCTCCAGCCCATCGAGGCGGGCAAGTGCGCGGATCAATCCCGCAAGGCCCTGCGGCCGTCCGGCTTCGTCTTCGCCCGACCACGCATTGACGTTCTGCCCGAGCAGCGTGATCTCGCGCGCTCCGGCTTCGATCAACTTGCGAGCTTCGTCCATCAGATCATTGAAAGGCCGTGAAATTTCGGCACCTCGTGTATAGGGAACCACGCAATAGGTGCAGAACTTGTCGCAGCCTTCCTGGACCGTGAGAAAGGCATTGGGCGAACGCCTTTTGCGCTGCGGAAGCGAATCGAACTTGGTGATCGCGGGCATGTCGGTATCGGTCGCGCGCTCGCCGCGCACCGCCTTGTCGATCATTGCCGGAAGGCGATGATAGGCTTGCGGGCCAACGACCATGCTCACAGCCGGCGCCCGAGCCATGATCTCCTCGCCCTCGGCCTGGGCGACACATCCGGCGACCGCGATCATCGGTGCCTTTTCCTGCGTCTTGCCCTTGGTCAGGCGACCGATATCCGAATAGATCTTTTCCGCCGCCTTCTCGCGAATATGGCAGGTGTTGAGCACCACCAGATCGGCATCCTCGCCCTCGGGCGCTTCGGTAATGCCTTTTTCAGCCAGAAGTTCGGCCATGCGCTCGCCATCATAGACGTTCATCTGGCAGCCGAAGCTCTTGACCCGGTAGGTCTTTGGAGGGTTGGTAGGTGTCATGAGGCTCGCGCCTTTAGCGCCTGGGGACTTCCGACTCAACAAAAAGGGCGGCACGAGGCCGCCCTTCCCGTCTCGTTAGGTGGCGTCGGCTCAGCCGACGGTCGCCTTCACGATCTTGCCCGGGTTTGCCGGCGGCTCGCCCTTGGGCAGCGCGTCGACATGATCCATGCCGCTCTCAACCTGGCCCCAGACGGTATATTGCCCGTCGAGGAACTCGGCATCGTCGAAGCAGATGAAGAACTGGCTGTTGGCGCTGTCGGGCACCTGGGTGCGCGCCATCGAGCAGGTGCCGCGGGTGTGCGGTTCGCTGTTGAACTCGGCCTTGAGATCGGGCTTGTCGCTGCCGCCCATGCCGGTTCCGGTCGGATCGCCGCCCTGCGCCATGAAGCCGGGGATCACGCGGTGGAAGACCACGCCGTCGTAGAACCCTTCCTTCGCGAGAGTGGTGATGCGCTCGACATGACCGGGCGCAAGGTCCGGGCGCAGCTTGATCACCACGTCCTTGTTTCCGCCGTCGCCGGTATCGAGGGTGAAGGTCAGTTTGTCTGCCATCGCGGCTGTCTCCTTTGATTTCGCGCGGGCCCTAACCGCTTTCCGCCGCCAAGTCACCCGGTTGCCTTGCATTTCGCCATGCCGACTCTAAACCCGCGAGCATGGTCGATCCCGCTCTTCTCGAAGACGAAACCCTGGTGGCCGAGGCGGCGCGCCCGGACGACCGGATCGACGACGAGCGGCACGACGAGGAAAACCGTCTGAAGCCCGCATTCGTGCGGCAGGTTCGCGCCGCATTGGAGGAAGGTGACAAGGGCGAGGTCTACGACCTCGTCGAACCGCTCCACCCGGCCGACATCGCCGACCTGATCGAGCTTCTCGACAGCGACGAGCGAACCGCCCTCGCCACGTCGATCACCGACCTGATGACCGGCGACGTCGTTGCCGAACTCAACGATCACGTCCGCGAGATCATGATGGAGTCGCTCGCTCCCGAGGCGGTCGCGGCGATCACCGAACAGCTCGAGACCGACGACGCGGTCCAGCTGCTCGAAGACCTCGACGAGGACGACCAGAAGGCGATCATCGCCGAGCTCGAGCCCGAAACCCAGGCGGCGGTCAACTCGGCGCTCGCTTATCCGGAAGAGACTGCCGGGCGCCTGATGGACCGCCACGCCAAGGCGGTTCCCGATCATCTCACCGTGGGGGCGCTGATCGACTATCTGCGCGAGGAAGGCGATCTCGAACACGAATTCTTCGAAGTCTTCGTGGTCGATGCGCAGCACCATCCGGTCGGGACCTGCGCGCTCAACTGGATCCTCACCAGCCCGCGATCGGTTCCGCTTACCGACGTGATGAAGCGCGATCAGACGCTGATCCCGGTCACCATGGACCAGGAAGAAGTCGCGTTGATGTTCCAGAAATACGCGCTGATTTCGGCTGCGGTGATCGATGAAAGCGGGAGGCTGGTCGGCCAGCTCACGGTGGATGACATCGTCCACATCATTTCCGAGGAAGCGGGCGAGGACGCCCTGCTGCTTTCAGGTGCGGGCGATGGCGACATCAACGAGCCGATCCGCGAAGCCTATTCCAGCCGTGTGCGCTGGCTGATCGCCAATCTCGGGACCGCGGTGGTCGCATCGGCGATCATCGCGATGTTCGGGGCCGCGATCGAGAAACTCGTCGCGCTGGCAGTGCTGATGCCGATCGTCGCCAGCATCGGCGGCAATGCGGGCACGCAGACGATGGCCGTGGCGGTCCGCGCGATCGCCACCAACCAGCTGACCCGCGCCAATACCCGCCGCATCCTGTGGAAGGAGCTGCGTGTTGCGCTGCTCAATGGCGGCACCGTCGCAGTGCGGATCGGGATCGCGACGTGGTTGCTGTTCAGCCCGATGATGGGTGTGGTGATCGCGGTCGCGATGATCATCAACATCGCGATTGCCGGGCTCGCGGGGGTCCTGATCCCGGTGATCTTCGAGCGGCTCGACCAGGATCCGGCGGTCGCCTCAAGCGTGTTCGTGACAATGATCACCGATTCGATGGGCTTTTTTGCCTTCCTCGGCCTTGCCGTCGCGAGCGGGCTGGTACCTCTGGGTTGATTGCCGGGCGATAAACGCCAGATTGGCGGCCATGCCCCTTCACCTCACCAAGATCGCGTTTGGCGCACAAAGCTATGCCGATATCGAGAAATGGTATGCCGCACGGCGCAGTCCCAACCTGACAACGCGATACCGCCCGACCCGGTGGGAGGAATGCATTGGCGGGTCGCTTTACTGGATTCATCAACATGCGATCGTCGCTCGTAGCGAGATCCTCGGTTTTTCCGAGACCGCTGACGGACGGTGGCGGATCGACCTCAAGCCCGAGCTGGTCCGCACCTATCCCAAGCCCAAGCGGGCCCATCAGGGCTGGCGCTATCTCAAGGGCGAACCCCCGCGAGATCTGGCTCCCGACGAGGATATCGGCGATGCGCTGCCCGGCAGGCTGGCGGGCAAGCTCGAGAAGCTCGGCCTCATCTAAGCCCGCGCGCGTCTTTCACGGAACCATGCACCTTCCTTTTCCATTGATTGGGAAAGGAGAAAATTCATGCCAGAGAGACAGAGCGTTCATTCCGACAACGAACTTATCGCTGAACTGACCGAAGCGGCGACCCCATCGCATCAGGGCAGCTCGGATGGTCTTGTCAGCGTGCGGGTTGGCAAGCGTGCCGAACTCAACCGCGCGACCGATCCCGACAACCGCGAACCGGTTGTCGGATCGGACAATCCGGTCGACGATGCGCGCAAGGGCCCCAAGACCATGGCTGCGATCCAGTCGGGCAACGCCGACTGACGGATCAAGCGGCGGAAGCGGTCTTCTCGGCCACCCGCCGCAGCGCGTCCACATAGGTTTCCGGTGGCTGGGCGCCGGGGATCATGAACTTGCCTTCAACGATCATGGCCGGGACTCCGGTTATGTTGAAGTCCCAGGCCTGCCGCTCCTCGGCGACCACGCGCGCTTCAAGCTCGGGGTCGTCGAGCGCGGCTTTTGCGGCTTCGCGGTGCAACCCAGTGCTGGCCGCGATATCGAGCAATTCGCCCCGGTCACCGATCTTGCGCCGCTGGTTGAAGTGTGCGCGAAACAGGGCGAGCTTGAGAGCGGTCTGTGCCTCCGGCCCCGCTTGCTCAAGCGCGAATGCAAGCAGCTTGTGGGCGTCTCGCGTGTTCCACATCATCGCCGGGGGCGCATCGGCCTCGTCGCCTTCGTAGGCCAGCGAAAC
>JBFHIF010000119.1:0-5230 GCA_041596595.1 Erythrobacter sp.
GATATTCAACCGCGCGGGAGAGCTTGTCGCCAGTGTCGCTCAGGAAGGCATGATCCGCCGCGTTCGGTCTCAATCGCCCGACTAGCAGCGTCTCTGCACGGCCTGCGGGCTAATGCCACATGAGTATCGGCAATGAAGGGTTGGTCAGCGATCTCCGCGTCACGCCGCCAAGCAGTCTCTCGGCCAGGCGCGAATGCCCATAGGCGCCCATCACGATCATGCTGCAGCCGCGCCGCTGGGCGGCGGAAAAGAGCGTGTCGGAGACCTTTTCCTCGGTACGCGGGATCTCGACGATCTCGGACCGGATGTCATGACGGCTGAGGTATTCGGCGCCCTCGTCGGGTCGAAACGTGATCCGTTCGCGATCGTTCTCCTCGGAAACCCAGGCAAGGTGCACCTCCCTCGCCAGCTTAAGCAGCGGGACTGCGACTCGCATCGCGACGCAGACCTCGGTCGAGCCGTTCCACGCCACCATTGCCGCGCCGCGCAGATCAAGCCGCTTGTTTCCAGCGGGCACGACCAGCACCGGGGCCGGCGCTTTCAAAACGAGTTCGCCGACCATGTCCGAAGGGCGGCGCGCGCCGTCTTCGCCGATATCATCAGGGCCGACGATGATCAGGTCGTGCAGCGCCGCCTGCTCGATCAGGCGGCGTTCCGCCATCCCGTAGAGGAACTTCCATTCCCAGCTCGCATCCTCGTTTTCGAGATCGGCCTTGGTCTTTTCGCGAAATTCCTCGGCGGCTTCCTTGATCAGCGGCAGCGCGGCGGCCATCGCAGACCCGTAAAAATCGCCGGGTGCGAACACCTCGTAACTGACCGATTGCAGGAAGGTGATGTGGGCATTGGTCGCCCTGGCGATGTCGAGCGCGGCCTGCATTCGTGCTTCGAAGGCGCTGTCGTCATTGGCGTGAACCAGTATGGATTTCATGGGGCTTCTCCTCGGTGATTTTGCCAATCTGGCACATCGGGACGGACCCGGCATTGACCGAGGTCAAATCACCCGCGCCGCAATTATGCGCTCTTTCGGAGTGCCGGGTGGTGGCCCCCAGAGCGACCGGACGGGGCATTTTCGGTCATGGAAAGCGGTCGCCGGGCAGGACAGGCTTTTCAGCGCGGCACGCAACCATTATCCCCGCCACGCGTTAACCCCGCGAACGATCAATTTCGAACAGGGAAGGGACCATAATGTCTTTCAAACTCATCGATCTGCCTTACGACGACAGCGCGCTGGATCCGGCGATCTCGGCTGAAACGCTGTCGTATCACCACGGCAAGCACCACCAGGCCTATATCGACAAGACCAACAGCGCGATCGAGGGCACGGCTCACGCCGACAAGTCGCTCGAAGAGGTAATCGCGGCCGCACGCGGCAGCGACCAGGGGCTGTTCAACAACGCCGCGCAGAGCTGGAACCACGGATTTTACTGGCATTCGATGGCGGCCAGCGAAACCGCGCCATCGGATGAACTTAAGAGCAAGATCGAAACCGCGTTTGGCTCGGTCGACGATCTTAAGAACCAGCTCAAGGATCGCGGCGCAGGCCATTTCGCAAGCGGCTGGGTCTGGCTCGCCGAAAAGAACGGCGAACTCATCATCGCCGAAACCCATGACGGCGATACGATTGCCGACGATGGCGAAACCAACCCGCTGCTGGTGATCGACGTGTGGGAACACGCCTATTACCTCGACCATCAGAACAAGCGTCCGGCCTATCTCGATGCGGTGGTCGGGTCGAAGCTCAACTGGGCCTTCGCCAGCGAGAACCTGTCTCGAGGCGAAACCTGGAAATACCCCTCCTAACCGAGGTCGGGTCATTACCCGTGAAGCCTGGTCACCCCCGCGGGTGGCCGGGCTTTTCCTTGCGCGCTCCTATCCGCCCGCGTGATAGAAATCGTAGATCTGGCGGGCGACCTTGTCGCTCACTCCGGGCGCGCGCCTGAGATCTTCCAGAGCGGCGGCGCGGACCTTGCTGGCGGTCCCGAAATGGAGCAGCAGCGCGCGCTTGCGAGCCGGGCCGATGCCGGGGATCTCGTCGAGCGGCGAGGCGGTAATCGCCTTCGATCGCTTGGCCCGGTGTGCGCCGATCGCAAACCGGTGCACCTCGTCGCGCAGGTTCTGCAAGTGGAACAGCAGAGGTGAATTGGTCGGCAAGGTCTTCTCCCGCCCATCGGGAAAGTGAAACACCTCGCGGCCCTCGCGACCGTGATGCGGCCCCTTGGCAATCGCGATTACCGGGAGGTTGTCGATCCCCAGCTCGCCCAGAGCCTCAAGCACGCTCGACATCTGCCCCTTGCCCCCATCGACGAGCACGAGATCGGGCCATACGCCTTCGCTTTCGCGATCGGGGTCTTCCTTCATCGCGCGGGTAAACCGCCGTTCCATGACCTCGCGCATCATCGCGAAATCGTCATTCGTCTGGGCCGACTTGATGTTGAACTTGCGGTATTGCGATTTCTCGAACCCTTCGGGGCCGGCAACGATCATCGCACCCACGGCCTTCGTGCCCTGGATGTGGCTGTTGTCATAGACTTCGATGCGCTGCGGTGGCGCTTCGAGTTCGAGGAATTCGGCCAGTTCGCGATTGATCTTCGCCTTGGTTCCGGTTTCGGCGATCCGGCGTTCGAGCGCCTGCACCGCGTTGCGGCTGGCCTGCGCCATCAGCTTGCGGCGATCGCCGCGCTGCGGGATCGAGAGCCGGACCTTGCGCCCCGCCAGCTCCGACAGCGCCGTTTCGATCAGTTCGCTCTCGGGCAATTCGCGATCGACCAGCACCATCGGCGGCGGGGGCACCTCCTCGTAAAATTGCAGGATCACGTCGGCGAGCACCTCGTCCTCGTCGATCTCCTTGGTGTGTGTTGGGAAGAAGGCCCGGTGGCCCCAGTTCTGGCCTCCGCGCACGAAGAACGCCTGGACCCCGACATGGCCGCCCTTCGATGCCAGCGCGAAGATATCGGCATCGCCGACGCCGCTTGCATTGATCGCTTGGCTGCCCTGGATGAAGGTCGCAGCGCGCAAACGATCGCGCAGGATCGCGGCGGTTTCGAAATCGAGATTCTCGGCCGCCTGGGCCATCTGCTTTTCGAGATCGGACTGGACCTGCCCTGATCTGCCCGCGAGGAAATCCTTCGCCTGCTGGACGAGGCCGTCATAGTCCTCCTGCGAAATCCGCCCCACGCAGGGCGCCGAACAGCGCTTGATCTGGTAGAGCAGACACGGCCGGTCGCGGTTGTTGAAGAAGCTGTCGGTGCACGATCGCAGCAGGAACAGTTTCTGCAATGCGTTGAGAGTGGTGTTGACGCTGCCTGCGCTGGCAAAGGGGCCGTAATAATTGCCTTTTGCGCGGCGCGCCCCGCGATGCTTGTGGATCCGGGGAAACTTGTGATCGGCTCTCAGGAGGATGAACGGGAAGCTCTTGTCGTCCCTCAGCAGCACGTTGAAGGGGGGGCGAAAGCGCTTGATCAGCTGCGCTTCGAGCAGCAGCGCCTCGGCCTCGGAATTGGTGGTGACGATCTCCATCCCGCGGGTCTGCGAGACCATCCTCTGAAGGCGACTCGATAACCCGTTGATCTGGGTGTAGTTCGCCACGCGCGCCTTGAGGCTGCGCGCCTTGCCGACATACAGCACGTCGCCTCGCGCATCGAGCATCCGGTAGACGCCCGGATGGGGCTGCAAAGTCCTCACGACATTGCGGATCGCCGCGACCCCGGCCTCGATATCGGGCTGCGCGCGCGCGACGGTCGATGCCGCGCGCTTCTCGTCGAAGCGTTCGGCCCCGCGCGGATCGTTCGGGCTGCCTGCCGGTGTTCGTGCCATGGGCCAAGAGATAGGGCGAGCACCATCGCATTGAAAGCGCCTGCATTCGCGCGGCGAGCGCCAAGCACGGTGGCAATCGCGTGAACGCGCGTCTAACGAGCGCACGATGTCCGCCCAGTCCGAAAATTACGATGTCATCATCCTGGGCGCAGGGGCGGCCGGGCTGATGTGCGCGGCGCGCGCCGGACAGCGCGGTCTGCGCGTCGCGGTGCTTGAACGAGCAGAGAAGCCGGGCAAGAAGATCCTCATCTCGGGCGGCGGCAGGTGCAATTTCACCAACATTCACGCCGGACCGGCCAACTACCTTTCGGCCAACCCCCATTTCTGCAAGTCGGCGCTGGCGCGCTATACCCCGGCGGATTTCATCGAGCTGGTCGAGCGCCACGGCATCGCCTGGCACGAAAAGACCCTGGGCCAGCTGTTCTGCGACGGTTCGGCACGGCAGATCGTCGAGATGCTGCTTGCCGAATGCCCGAGCGAAAACGTCGATGTCGTGTGCGGGGCGGACATTACTGCGGTCGAAAAGGAAAACGACCGGTTCGGGGTCATGGCCAGCGGCCGGATATTCACCGCGCCCAGACTCGTGATTGCGACCGGTGGACCATCGATTCCCAAGATGGGCGCGACTGGGTATGCCTATGAACTCGCGCGCCAATTCGGGCTGAAAGTGGTCGAGCCGCGGCCCGCGCTGGTGCCGCTGACGCTTGGCGGCGAAGACATCCTGTTCCGCGAACTTTCGGGCGTCTCCGCCCCGGTCGTGGCGCGTGCGGCTGGCGCAGCGTTCGAAGAAGCGGCGCTGTTCACTCACAAGGGGTTGTCTGGACCCGCCATCCTGCAGGTGTCGTCCTACTGGCGGCCGGGCGAACAGGTCGAAATCGATCTGCTCCCCCGATCCAAGCCCGATTGGCTCGTCGAACTCAAGCGCGAGCGGCCGCGCACCGGCCTCAGGGCGGTCCTGCGCGAATACCTGCCCGATCGGCTTGCCGATGCACTTGCGGCGCGACTGGGCGTTGACCGAGACCTCGGCAACCTGCCCGACAGAACGCTGCGCGATGCGGCCGAGCGCTTGGCCGGCTGGCGATTTTTGCCCAACGGCACCGAAGGCTTCGCCAAGGCCGAGGTCACGATCGGCGGTATCTCGACCGCCGAACTGTCGTCGCGCACGATGGAAACCAAGCGGGTCCCCGGCCTATACGCGATCGGCGAAGCGGTCGACGTGACCGGCTGGCTGGGCGGCTACAATTTCCAGTGGGCCTGGGCGAGCGGCGTCGCGGCCGGGGATGCGCTTTCCACCTGTATTTCGCTTTCCCCTGCGTAAGGGCCTGCCGCGAACGTTAGCTTGCCAGTGTAAGCGATCACCCATAGGCTCGCTTTTGCAAGACAACCCGCAAAGGGTCGGCACCACGATCGTTCGAAC
>JBFHIF010000120.1:0-5216 GCA_041596595.1 Erythrobacter sp.
AGATGTATCTTTCCAGCAAGCTCGGTCGCGCGCGTCCGATTACCGATGTCGTCACCACCCGGATGGGAAAATTCGCCTCGACCGTCACCACCCGGTTCAGTTTCGCCGGGGCCGAGGGTGACATCGTCTGGGGCCAGATCACCCGGCTCGAGGATCAGGAAGGACCGATCCCCGCAATCCTCTATATCCACGGTGGCCCACAGGGCAGCTTCATCGATGGCTGGTCGAGCCGCTGGAATCCGCGAGTCCTCGCAAGCCAAGGCTACGCTGTGATCTCGGTCGATTTCCACGGCAGTTCGGGATACGGGCAGGCCTTCACCGATTCAATCAACCGCGATTGGGGCGGAAAGCCGCTCGTGGACCTTCAAAAAGGCCTCGCAGCGGCGCTCGAACTCGACAAGCAGATCGACGGCAGCCGCGCTTGCGCGATGGGTGCGAGCTATGGCGGCTACATGGTCAACTGGATCGCTGGCAACTGGCCCGAACGGTTCGATTGCCTCGTCCAGCATGACGGGCTGTTCGACATGCGAAGCTTCTACTATTCGACCGAGGAATTGTGGTTCCCCCGGTGGGATTTCGGCGGCTCCTACGCGCAGCAGAAAGAGACCTACGAGCGCTGGAACCCGGTGAATTACGTCGACAACTGGCGCACCCCGATGCTGGTGATTGCCGGCGAACGCGATTTCCGCGTGCCCTACACGCAAGGGTTGCAAAGCTTCACCGCGCTGCAGGAACGCGGCATTCCCTCGCAACTGTTGGTCTTCCCGGACGAAAACCACTGGGTGCTCGGCGCGAAGAATTCGCTTCAATGGCACGAGACGGTGTTCGCCTGGCTCGATCGCTGGCTTGGAAAGGATGCCGCAAAGGACGCGGCTGAGTGAGCGAGACCGATCTCGCCGCAGCACGCGCCGCACTGGCGAAGAAATACGGCGGAGCCAAGGGCGAGCCGATCGAACGGCAGATCTTCCTCTGCGCGCTTTCCGAAAAGCAGAAATGCTGTTCGCGCGCGGAAGGCAGGGCCGCCTGGCAATTCCTCAAGGATCGGCTCAAGGAACGCGGACTTGTCGGTCCCAAACGGTCGACCGATCACCCGCGAGGGCCGGGCGGAGGAATCCAGCGCACCAAGGCCGATTGCCTGCAGATCTGCAAGTCGGGCCCGATCGCGGTAATCTGGCCCGACGGCGTCTGGTATCATTCGTGTTCGCCCGAAGTGCTCGAGCGGATCATCGAGGAGCATCTTGTCGGTGGACGGCCGGTTGAAGAATACCGCCTCACACCGCTCGACTGACGCGGCTATTCTCGCGGCTCGTCTTTATCCTTGCCGAACAGCTCGTCCGAACGCGGCAGTCGGTTGTCGACCGACTCGTCGTGGCCCGTCCCGTGGGACAGAAACACCAGACCCATCAAGCCCCCACCCAGAAGCATCGTGAATGCGATGCCGAGCGCCACCGCGATGTAGAAATGCACCGAGATCGCCCCGTTGAAGGCAAATAGCAGGATCAGGGCGACCAGGACCACCGCGGCGGTGATCGCCAGCAGGAGGCGCATGATCTGGCGATAGCGTGCCCATGCGTGAGCGGCCTTCTCAGGGTCGTCGAGCGGAGATTTGCGAGCCATGGCTGCCTCATGTGGGCAAGTGGGCGACGATGCAACGTATTTGCTCCGTATAGCGGCGCACGCACGCCGAACTGGCGTTCTGCCGCGAAAAGTGGCAATTTGGGTCGCGAAAAGGGAGACACATGCATGAGCATTGCCAAGATCATCGCCGGTCGATCGAGTTCGGATATCGTTTCTTGTGGGGCGGATACCAGCGTCGCTGACGCGGTAAAACTGCTCGCGGGCAAGCGTATCGGCGCTCTGCCGGTGATGCGCGGTGATGAAATCGTCGGTATCATCTCCGAACGCGACGTGATCTATCGCCTCGCCGAGGATGGCGGCGATGTGCTCGAAATGCCGGTCGAACGGATCATGACATCGCCGGTGATCTCGATCGAACCCAGTGCCAAGGCCGACGATGCCATGGCGCTGATGACGAAGCGGCGCTTCCGTCACGTCCCGGTGGTAGAGAATGACAAGCTGCTCGCTTTCATCTCGATCGGCGACCTCGTGAAGGACAAGATCGACGAAATCGAACAGGAAGCCGAAGCGATCAGGACCTATATCCAGACCGCCTGAGCTTGTGGAACACCTCCGCGCTTCCTAAATCGCTCATCAGAAATGGCCGAAACACTCACCCTCACCCCCGCCGCGGCGCAGCGCGTTGCGCTGATCGCCCGCAAACAGGCGAAGCCTGCGATCCTGCGGCTTTCGGTCGAAGGGGGCGGGTGCTCGGGTTTCCAGTACAAGTTCGACCTCGCCGACGCCCCGCAGGATGATGATCTGGTGAGCGAGACCGGCGGCGTTCGGCTCGTGGTCGATCCAGTCAGCCTAGATCTGGTTACGGGCAGCGTGGTCGATTTCGTCGAATCGCTCGGCGGCGCGGCCTTCAGGGTCGAAAATCCCAATGCCGCCGCCGGCTGCGGCTGCGGATCGAGCTTCGGCATTTAGGTTTTACCCGCGCGCCTATCTGGGGCATCAGGTGCCCCATGAAAATTGCCACCTACAACATCAACGGAATCAAGGCCCGCCTGCCCCGGCTCAACGAATGGCTCGCCGAGACACGCCCGGCCGTCGTCTGCCTGCAGGAGATCAAGAGCCAGGACGAGGGATGCCCCTCCGCCGAGTTCGAGGAACTGGGATACAGCGCAATCTGGCACGGCCAGAAGGCGTTCAACGGGGTCGCGATCCTGGTCGATGCGCAAGCCGGCTACCAAGCCCGCGAAGTCCGGCGCGGCCTCGGCATTGACGGGCCCAAGGAAGGCGAGGGCGAGCAGGCCCGATATCTTGAGGCGGATGTCACTGACCCCAAGGGCACGGTCACCCGGATAGCCTGCATCTACCTCCCCAACGGCAACCCGCATCCCGGACCCAAGTTCGATTACAAGCTGGCATGGATGGAGCGCCTGCGCGCGCGCATGGCTGCGATCTGGTCCGAAGAAGTGCCCGCGGCGATCCTGGGGGATTACAACGTGATTCCCCATGACGATGACGTCTGGTCCGTAAGGGCAATGGCTGCCGATGCCTTGATGCAGCCCGAAAGCCGTGATGCCTATTTCCGTCTCCTGGGCGATGGATGGACCGACGCGCTCAGAACCCTCAATCCGCGCGGAGGCGTGTGGACCTACTGGGATTACCAGGCAGGGGCGTGGCAGCGCGATCACGGTTTCAGGATCGACCACATCCTGTTGTCGCCCGAACTGGCTGACAGGCTCGAGGCCGTGGGTGTCGACCGCGAACATCGCGGACGCGAAAAGGCGAGCGATCACGCGCCGGTCTGGGCGCGGCTCGGATCGTGAATCAAGAACCCCCGCCGGGTAGGGCGGGGGTCTCATAGATGGAAGATTGCAGGGGCCGCGAAGGGCGACGGAAACCAATCAACGATAGAAGATATGCGTATCGATCTGAGCGGTGCGGGTCTTGCGACGGCTCCAGCTCGGGCGCACGTAATTGGCGTGGAAATAGACCGCGTCGCCGGCTTCGGAATTCCACAGCCCTTCATGCGCGATGAGCGCGATCGACTTGGCCCGTTCCCAGGCGGCCGAATTGGTCCGGATGCGGGGCATCCGACCGTTGCGCACGAATGAGAACTGGGCGCGCTGATAGACCACGCCGCAATAGGATGCGGGCCAGCGATTGTCTTCGGCACGATTGATCACGACCTGGGCCACGGCAAGCTGCCCATCCAGAGCTTCGCCGCGCGATTCGAAATAAACCGCGCCCGCAAGGCAACGCATCTGTTCGCTCAGATCGTCGGGAGCGTCCACCTTGGCGACCAGTTCACGAAGGTTGCTGGCGTCGAACGGTGTTTCGCTGGAAACTTCGCCTTGGCCGGTTTCGGCAACAGGCTGGACGACCTCTTCGGACACGAAGACGGTCGGTTCGGGCACGATCTCGGCAAGGTCTTCGGCCTGGGCCTCGACTGCGAGTTCGGTTGCGCTACCAGCCGAAAGTTCGGCTGCATCCTGCGCATATGCCCCTGCGCCATCGGCGCTGGAGAAACTCAGGCCCGCGGTGGAGAGAATCGCGGCAGCGCTGAGCGTGTAAGTCTTGCGACCCATTGCATCAACTTTTTGTGCGGTGAACGTGCTCTGTCACAGGCGGGAACCGATCGCGCTTTCGCGCTTTTGTACTAGTGATCGTCCAAGGCCTGCCGGCCGCCCCCCGTCTGCGTGCTGGTCGCCGCGGCCGAATTGCCGTGTCGCCAGCCAACGCACCTGGAAGCTGGGCGGGCAATTAGTCACATCTGAAACCAAGTCAAGTTAATCGCCCAGAAGTGCGATGAAGCGTTCCGCATCCGGGATATCCACCTCCAGAACCCAGATATCGGGGTCCTGGCGCGTCCGCCGGTCTATATAATCGTAAAAATCGCTCGGGTTTTCAACATCTTGATCTTTGGTCGACACAAATCTGCGGGATCCATCGAGTTGCGGCATTCTTTCGAAAAGCCGAGCGTTTTCACCGCGTTCCATGGTTACCACGAGGATTGTGCCGCCGTCGCGCTCGCCTTTGGAAAGCACTGCGGCCATCCCGCCATTGCTCTGCGCCAGCCGGATCAGGCTGGAGATTTCCAGGTGCGCGGGAAGACGGGCCGCCGCGCTCATGCCTCAGACGAATAGCCGGCGAGGCTAGAAAGCGGGATGCGGGAACGCATGAAAGTCCCGGTTCCCCGGCCGATTTCGTCGCCTTCGGCATCGACCAGCCGCGCTTCAGCAACGAAAACGCGTTTACGACCACTGATCCAGCGCCCTTCGGCAACAACCTCGCCGGTCCGCACGGGCTTGGTGAAATGGAGGTTGAAACTCGTGGTCAGCAGGAAGCGGTCGGTCGCAAGCGTGTTCGCCGCGTAGAAAGCGGCATCATCGAGCATCTTGAAATAGATCGTCCCGTGAGCGGCACCGGCCGCATGATACGTGCCTTCGTCGACGCTGAATACGATCCGCGAGCGCCCTTCGCCGGTGATTTCCAGCGACGACTTGAACAATTCGTTGATCGGCGCAGAGGCGTAAAGCCGTTCTAGCGCACGAAAGTGCAGCTCCGCACCCGTTGCCTCCCCGGCAGGATCGGATGCCGCGCGCCTGTCAGGCGGCATCGCGCAGGAACTGGTTGGTCAGCACTGC
>JBFHIF010000121.1:0-5155 GCA_041596595.1 Erythrobacter sp.
CGAGCGCGCGATCGACACCCATCAGGACCGGAACGCTGAGCGCAGCAGGAACCCTGCTGCGAGGGCTGGAGGCCTTGTCCTGGTCGCGCGTGGCCGATTGCCGAGGCCGGGCTTCGGCGCGAGCCTGCTTCTTTGCCACGCTGCTGTCGGCGCTTGCCTGGACGCTGGTATTACAGGTCGAGGACCCGTGCGACAGCGATGCGCTTGCCGGGCCGGTCAGGGCAGCAAGGCCGGAAAGAAGGGCAAAGATGGCAAGAAGCTTGCGCGTCATGCGCGCCAAGATAGGTGTTCTTGCCGCAAACGTCCACAGCCGCTCTGGCGGTTTTGGCGGATTTACTGCGCAGCCCCGCTCGCCTAAGCGCCTTGGCGATGGACCTTGAACGCTCTCCCCTCGCCCAGCCCTTCCCGCAGATGCCGCCCATCCGCGGCGTGACACTGCGCGTGGCACGTGCGCGCTACAAGAACTGGGATCGCTGTGACCTGACGCTCGCCGAACTGGCCGAAGGAACGGCGGTCGCGGGCGTATTCACTACCAGCGCCTGCGCCTCGAGCGAGGTCGAGTTCGGCCGGGAACAGGTCAGAAAGGGCCAAGCCCGCGCGCTCGTGGTCAATGCCGGCAATTCGAACGCCTTTACCGGTGCGCGTGGCCGCGAGGCGGTCGAGACGATCGTTGCCATGGTCAGCCAGGAGCTGGGCTGCGACGCCGACGAGGTGTTCGTCAGCTCGACCGGGGTGATCGGGGTTCCGCTGCCAAAGGACAAGGCGATCAACGGCCTGGCCGCCGCTCTCACGGCAGAGCCGTGCGGGTGGGAAGACGCGGCCCACGCGATCGCCACGACCGACACCTTCCCCAAGGGCGCGCACGCATCGGCTCTCCTGGGCGAGGTTTACGTCGATCTTTGCGGGATCATCAAGGGTTCGGGCATGATCGCGCCCGACATGGCGACCATGCTCGGCTACGTGTTCACCGACGCGGACATTGCCCCCGGCCTGCTCCAGGAAATGCTTACGCGCGCCAATGCGGCAACCTATAGCTGCATCACCGTGGACGGCGACACCTCGACGAGCGACACCGTGCTGGTCTTCGCCACCGCAAAGGCCGGAAATGCGAGGATCGAGGACTGGGAGAGCCCCGGTGCCGATGCCTTTTACGCCGCGCTCGAAGATGTCTGTCGCCAGCTCGCGCAGCTGGTCGTGCGCGACGGCGAAGGCGCGAGCAAGTTCATCACCGTGCGCGTCTCGGGCGCGGCCAGCGACGACAGCGCCCGGCGCGTCGGTCTCGCCATCGCCAATTCCCCGCTGGTCAAGACCGCGATCGCGGGCGAGGACGCCAATTGGGGCCGGGTCGTGATGGCAGTGGGCAAGGCGGGCGAACCGGCCGAGCGCGACCGGCTCTCGATCGCGTTTGGCGGGGTCTGGACCGCACGGGACGGGATGCCCGTCGAAGGATATGACGAAGCCCCGGTCGCAGCCCATCTCAAGGGCAGCGAGATCGATCTCGCGGTCGATCTGGGCCTTGGCGATGGGCGGGCGACGATCTGGACCTGCGATCTCACCCACGGCTATATCTCGATCAACGCCGATTACCGCTCGTGAGTGACCTGGCTCCCCTCGACGCCGAGATCCGCGACCTGATGCGTTTCGCGGCGCAGCGATCGATGCTGCCACGTTACCGTGCACTCGCCGATGACGAGATCGAGATGAAGGCCGATGACGATCCGGTCACGGTTGTCGATCGCGAAGTCGAGACGTTTCTCGCCGAAGCTCTCGACAGGCTCGCTCCGGGGGTTCCGGTGGTCGGCGAGGAAGCCGCGCACGCCGATCCCGAAGTGCTTCAGCATCTCTCACGTCAATGCTGGATCATCGATCCGCTCGATGGCACCGCCAATTTCACCGAGGGAAAGCCGCCATTCGGCATTATCGTCGCGCTCGCCGATTCGGGAAGCGCGGTGGCGGGCTGGCTTTACGATCCGCTGGCCGATCGGCTGTGCCATGCGCGGCGCGGCGAAGGCGCGTTCGTCAATGGTGAGAGGATCACGGCGCGCCCGACCGGGCAGGACCCGCCCGTGGCCGCAATCAGCCGGATGTTCCTCAGCGAGGCGCAATGCGCCGTGGTCGATGCGAATGTCGCGCCGAATTACACGCTGGTCGACATCCCGCGCTGCGCCGCGGAGCAATATCCGCGGCTTGCGCTGGGGGTGAACGACGTCTCACGGTTCGAGCGCACCCTCGCCTGGGATCACGCTGCAGGCGTGTTGTGGCTCAACGAGGCGGGCGGGCGCGCGGCGCGGCTCGACGGGCGCGAATACCGAGTCGACCAGCACGACGAACCCGGCCTCATCGGCGCGGCGAGCCCCGCAATCTGGGAAGAATTCGCCGAGACGATCGAGCGTCCCTAGCCTCATCCACTCAAAGAGCGCTTTCGATCCATTCCTTGAGCTGGCTCTTGGGAGCCGCGCCAACCTTCTGAGCGATCGCCTCGCCGTTCTTGAACAGCACCATCAGGGGGATCGACTGCACCCCGATATCGGCCGGGACGCCGGTATTTTCCATGATGTCCATCTTCGCGATCGTGACCTTGTCGCCAAGTTCGTCGCTGATTTCCTCGAGCGCGGGCGCGATCATCTTGCACGGCCCGCACCATTCGGCCCAGAAATCGACCAGCACGGGCTTGTCGCTTTCGAGGACGTCGGACTGGAAACTGGCATCGGTAACATTGACGGTCGGCATCGGAGATCTCCTTTGAACTGGATGTCTATCTAGGGGCTAATCGCTCTCACTCAACATCGAGCGGCACAAAGCTTTGCTGCGAGGAGGCCAACTGGCGCTTGCGCGGCTCGATCACGGCGGGGTCAAGCACGATCAGGCGCGGCGCGTGTGTGTAGAGCACCGCAGCGCGCACTTCGCGTCCGGGATAGATGGTTTCGAGCGCGGCGACATAGGCCGCCATCTGCTTCAGCGTGGATTCGGGGATCTTCTCGAGGCTTTCGGGCGGGCGGCGGGTGGTCTTGTAATCGACCACGGTAATGCGCTCGGGCTCGATGAGCAGTCGGTCCGCCGTTCCGGCAATCACCACCTCGCCGACGGTCGCGGCGATCGGGACCTCGGCGAGAGAAGCGGGCGAAAACAGCGCCGCGAATGCGGGCTCCGCAATCACCGCGATCGCGCTGGCGAGCATTTCCGCGCGGTCACCGCCCGAAAGGTCGGCGGCGTGCCGCTCGAGCCAGGCGCGCGCCGCATCTTCGCGGTTGTCGGCAGCGATATCGGGCAAGCGTTCGAGCAGGCGGTGGATCAGGACGCCGCGCCGCGCAGCGATCCGAGCGACTTCGGGCGGGAGCGGCGGATTGGCGCCGTGATCTTCTCCCGCCGCGCTCGGAGCAAGCGGCCTCGGCGGGCTCGGTTCAGGACCGATCGGCGTGATTGCCCAGTCGGGAAGCGGCGACGGAGTGGCAGGCTCGCTCGCGGCGACCGTCGCCCGCGACCCATCCGCGGGCACGCCCCATTCGCGCCGCCAGCCCCAGATCGGGTCGTCAATCGGGTCGCCGTCGAACAGTTTTTCGAGCCGGGCATACCAGCTATCCTCTTGAGGGCCGGACTTCTGGCGCTTTGGCCCTAACGACCCGCTGATGAACAACGCCTCCTTCGCGCGGGTCATCGCGACGTAGAGAAGCCGCCAGTGCTCCTCCATCGCGCGAGCCTTGGCCGTCTCGTCGGCTACGGCGAGGCATCCCTGCTTGTATTTCGTGGTGATCGGAGGGATCGGCACCTTGCGCGCTTGCTCCTCGCTCGCGGCCCCGGGCACCATTTCGGGCAATTCGAGTTCGCCCGGCCTGCCCGGTTCGCCCGCGGCATCGGCGAGGATCACGACGGGGCGTTCGAGCCCTTTCGATCCGTGCACGGTCATTACCCGCACCTGGCCCGACGAATCGTCGGTATCGCGCTTGAGATCGGCGGTGGATGCATCGAACCAGTGGATGAACCCGGCGAGGCTGACCGGATGCGCGCTCTCGAACGCGAAGGCGGTGTTGATGAGTTCGTCGATCGGGTCGTTGGCTTCGCGTCCGAGACGCTCGACCAGACGGCGGCGGCCCTGCCACGGTCCGGTCAGCAGCCACGTGAGAAGCGCCTGCGGGGTTTCGAAATCGGCCCGGGCCAGAAGGCCGCGAAGCTTCTCGCAAGCCTGCTGAGCCTGTGGATCTTCGCTCGCGCGCAAGTGCTGCCAAAGCGAGACATCGCGGCCACGCGGGCAATGGACAAGCAGGTCATCCTGCGACCACCCGATCAGCGGCGATCCCAGCAGGCAGGCGAGCGAGAGGTCATCGAGCGGCTGAACCGCGAACCGCAGCGCCGCCATCAAGTCCTGCACCGCCAGCGGCGCTCCGAGGCGCAGCCTGTCCACGCCCGCCACCGGAACGCCGCGCGCGTGAAGCTTTGCCACGACCTGCGACGCCAGCGCCGCCCTGCGGCGGACCAGCACCATGATGTCGCCGGGCCCCGCCAGACGCGGCTCGCCGCCATTGTCGAGCACCAGGGGCTCGCCACCCGCTTCGCCAGGCGAAAGCCAGCAGCGGACCTGTTCGGCGATCTTTTCGGCGAGTACGGTTTCGTGCGCGGGCAGCCAGTCGGGATCGGCATCACCGGCATCACCCTTGCCCCCGTCGCCTTCTTCGTCCGCGATGGTCGAGGCCGAGGTAACGGTGTTCCACAAGGTCACCTGCCCCGGCCCGGTGCGGCCCACATGATCGGGAACCGGGCGGTCTAGGCCGAAGGACGGGTGCCCCAAATCCTCGATCGTGCGATTGACGAAATCGAGCACCGGCTGGGTGGTGCGGAACGACCGACCGAGATCGAGATCCTTCCAGCCTGGAACGCGGCGGTTCGCCCGGATCTGCTCGGCATCGCGCCGGGCGGCTTCGATCGCGCGGCTGACCACTTTCTTGGCCTTCGCAAAGTTTTCGGGGCTCGTGCCCTGGAAGCCGAAGATGGCCTGCTTGTAATCGCCGACGGTGAAAATCGTGCGCAGCCGATCACCATGCGCACCTTCGCCGGAGAAGAAATCGTCGATCAGCGCGTGGATGATGTCCCACTGCGCGCTGTTGGTATCCTGCGCCTCGTCGATCAGGACGTGATCGAAGCGGCGGTCGAGCTTGTAACG
>JBFHIF010000122.1:0-5151 GCA_041596595.1 Erythrobacter sp.
AACGATCGGTTCGACTGGCTGATCGGCGCCTATTACGCCAACGAGGACCTGCAGGTTCGCGACAATCTGCGCTTCGGCAAGCAGTATGGCACCTTCGTCGCATGCCGCATCGCGCTTGCGATCAACCCTGCTCTGGCCAATCCGGCGGCTCAGGACTGCCTCGGTCCGAATGCCGCGGCGCTGCGGTTCGCCAATGGCGGGGCGGGTGCTTTCGGTGCGGCCACCCCGGCGATCCTTGCCGGGATCACCAATCTCGGTTCGATCAGCGATCGCGGCGGCACGGGTGACATCTATAACCAGAAGAGCGAAAACTTCGCGGTCTTCACCCACAACATCATCCACCTGACCGATACGGTCGATCTGACCCTTGGCCTTCGCTACACCGACGAGACCAAGGATTTCAACGCGACCTTCCGCAACGACAACACCGTCTGCCCGACCAACCGCGCGCTGCTCGGCAATTTCCTCGCGGTTCCCTCGCTCGCCGGTCTCGCGGGCGGACTCATAGCCCTGTCGTGCCAGGGCAACTCGACCTCGGAGCTGGACGGCGTCTCGATCTCCGATACCCGCGACGAGGACGAATTCACCGGCACCGCGGTGCTGAGCTGGAAGCCGACCCCTGAACTGCTGACCTACGCTTCGTATTCGCGCGGCTACAAGGCGGGCGGGTTCAACCTCGACCGCTCGGCGCTGTCGAACCCGGTGTTCTTCAACCGCAACAACATCAATGTCAGCAACCTCCAGTTCGGAGAGGAAACGGTCAACGCCTACGAAGTCGGGGCGAAATATTCGACCCGTGAATTCGGCGCCAGCGTCGCCGTGTTCCGCCAGGAGTTCTCCAACTTCCAGCTGAACACCTTCAACGGTTCGGTCTTCCTCGTGCAGAACGTCAATTCCTGCGGGGACGATTTGAACGGAGCGGATCAGGATGCGAGCGCCACGACCGGGGCCTGCGCGGCAGACAACGTGCAGCCGGGCGTGATCTCGCAAGGGTTCGAACTCGAGGTCTCGCTCAATCCGATCCGCGACGTCGGCGTGACGATGGGCATCACCTATACCGACACCAGCTACGAGGACAATCTGATCGGGGATGACAGCGGTTCGCCGCTCGATCCGGCCCTGCGCCTGCTGCCGGGAGACAACCTCTCGAACGCGCCCGAAATCACCGCGACGGCCTCGCTGTCCTACACGCCAGAGCTGACCAGCGACGGGATGCGTGGGCTGTTCTTCGTCAACGCCCGCGTGGTCGACGATTACAACACCGGCTCCGACCTGCTCTACGGCAAGGAGCAGGACAGCTACTTCATCGTCAACGGCCGCGTCGGCATCACCAACATCGCCGGGGCGTTCTCGATCGAAGCGTGGGCGAACAACGTGTTCGACAAGGACTACACGCAGGTCGCGTTCAACACGCCTTTCATCGCTCCGCAGCAGACCTATTCGGCGTTCCTCGCCGAGCCGCGGACCTACGGCGTGACGCTTCGCGCGAAATACTGATCCGGCCAGACCGGTATCGCATCGGGAAAGGGCGCTCCGGCAACGGGGCGCCCTTTTTCGTTCGAGGACGGGTTTTTTGGCGTCAGCCGCGCGTCAGCAGCAGCAGCGCGATACGCGTTTGGTCAAAGCCGACAAACGCCCATTCGATTGCCGCATCGCTGAGCGGGTGCCAGCCGTGAACCATCCGGTTGGTCAGCACCGAACAGCGCAGCGGATCGAAGGCGCTGACGAAATCGGCAGCGCACGCACGCGCATCGCTTTCACCCAGCCAGGTCTGCTGCGGAAATTCCATGTCGCGATCGAACGCGCCCGCGAGCGTACCGACCGCCGATCTCGGCTCCGTGGGCGAGGCCGAGGGGTCGAGCATCTCCCAGTTATACCCGATCGGCTTGAAGCCCTTTGACTGCACAAAGGCATCCGCGATTGCGGCGGGCGATCCGCCGGTTTCGGGAACGAGACCCTCAACGAAGACAGCCTGCGCCCCGGCTTCAAGCCGCGACAGCCACTGCGCCGCGAAAGCAGCGAGCCTCTCGGCGGTTCCGCTCACGGTGTCTCGCGCGCGCCGAACAGCGCGGTGCCCACCCGGACATGGGTCGCCCCCAGCTGGACCGCGATCTCATAGTCGCCGCTCATTCCCATCGAGAGACCGTCGAGCCCGTTATCCTGCGCGAGCTTGTAAAGCAGCGCGAAGAACGGGGCGGGTTCGATCTCGGCAGGCGGGATGCACATCAGCCCGGCAATTGGAATGTCGGCGGCGCGGACCTGTTCGAGAAAACCGGGCAGGTCGGAGATTGCGCAGCCGCCCTTCTGCGCCTCGTCGCCGATATTGACCTGGACGAAGCACGGAACCTGTCGGCCCGCTTTGTCCATCGCCCTTGCCAGCGCCTTGAGAAGGCTGGGCCGATCGAGCGCGTGGATACAGTCGAACAGCTCGACCGCGTCCTCGGCCTTGTTCGATTGCAACTGGCCGACGAGGTGCAATTGCACGCCGGGAAACCGCTCGCGCAGCGCGGGCCACTTGTCCTGCGCCTCCTGCACCCGGTTTTCCCCGAAGACACGGTGCCCGGCCTCGAGCAGCGGCTCGATCCGGTCCGCGGAATGGGTCTTGCTCACCGCGATCAGGGTGATGTCCTCGGGACTGCGCCGCGCGGGCTTGCAGATCCGGGCGATATTGGCGC
This sequence comes from Erythrobacter sp., assembly GCA_041596595.1. Taxonomy (GTDB): domain Bacteria; phylum Pseudomonadota; class Alphaproteobacteria; order Sphingomonadales; family Sphingomonadaceae; genus Erythrobacter. Next base: position 2,676 of record JBFHIF010000122.1, read on the forward strand.
GCACTTCGGCGAGACGATTGGCTGCACTTTCCATGACCGCGCGCTATAGGGATGTCGTGGCGCGAGACCAATCCCCCCCCGACATCTGGCTGATATCAGACGAACGCAATGACGCCTCGCTCGAACAGGCGCTGCGGCGGCTTCCGCGCGGATCGGGGTTCATCTACCGCCATTATCATCTTGCCGACCCGCTTCGCCGCGACCGTTTCCTCGCACTGCGCGCCCTCGCGCACGCGCACGACCATGTCGTGGTGCTCGCCGACAGCGCTCTGACCGCGCGCGAATGGGGCGCTGATGGCATCTATGGTCCCGCACGCAGCCTGACGCCGAGGCGCGCGAACCTGCTTCACTTCGCCACTGCGCATGACCTGCATGAAATCGGCCTTGCGAACCGATTTGGTTGCGACGCTGTGCTTTTGTCACCAGTTTACGCCACCCGGTCGCATCCGGGCAGCCCAGTTCTCGGTCCCGCCCGGTTCCGACTGCTGGCGGCGCAGTCGCGCGCGCCCGTGATCGCTCTTGGCGGCATGACGTCGGACCGCGCCCGGCATCTGCGCTGGCCGCGCTGGGCTGCGATCGACGGATTGGCCTGAGCAAGCGCAGCCGTCGAGGCCCCCGCAGATCCCTCACGCGAACCTGAATCGGTCTAGTCCGCCTTGACCGAGACTCGCCGAAGATTCATGGTGTTTGCCGACTGGAGCATCCGATGGCGAGCCGCGCTTTGAACACCCGAAAATCCAACGCCGATTGGCGCGTGGGCCTGCGCCGCTCGCTGCGCCGTGCCGCCCAGATCACCGGTGCCGCGGCGCTGTTCATCGGCATGATTTTCCTCGGGCTTGCGCTCGCCAGCTACACCCAGACCGACCCCAGCCCCTCGACCGCCGCTGCGCCGGACCAGGTCGCCAACTGGATGGGCGCGGCGGGTGCATGGGCGGCCGACAGGGTGCTGTTCGTGTTCGGGCTTCCGGCGCTGCTGCTGCTTCCGCTGCTGTATATCTCGGCGCGCAAGCTATGGCGCGATGTCGAAAACGGGGACGAGCCCGAAACCACCAGCTGGTGGCTTCCCACCGGGCTGCTGCTGCTTGCCATGGTGCTGATCGCCACCGTTCTCACGCTTGCGTTCGAGAACCAGGGCGGCACTCTGCCGGCGCAGATCGGCGGGGTATCGGGCCTGCTGGGAGCCTCGGCAATCCAGGCGGTCGCAGCGCGGTTTGGCGAAAGCGCCGCGGGCTGGATCACGCTTGGCGCGGCCTTTGCCTGCCTTGCAGGCGGCGTGGCGATCGTCACCCGGGTCTTCGCGATCGACTGGCGCGCCCTGCTCACGCTCCCGCTGTTCCTCACTCAAAGCAACGCCTTTGCGCGGCTCTCAGCCTATCTCCCCTTCGTGCCGCGCGGCCAGCGCGAAGTGCCGGGCGAGGAAGAGGACGACCTCGCCGCTCCCGCCAAGGTTCGCCGTCAGAAGCGCAAGCCCACGCCGATCGCCGAACCGGCGGGCGCACCGCGGCGTGCGCCCGAGATCAGCGACCCTTCCGCCCCGCCGAAAAGAGCATCGCCCGCAGCCGCCAAGCAGCGCGACATGTTCGCGACCTTCGACCTGCCGAGCCTCGAACTGCTCGCCGATCCGCCCGCCCATGCGGGACCGAAACTCGACAAGCTCGCGCTCGAGCGCAATGCCCGCCTGCTTGAGAACGTGCTCGACGATTTCAACGTCAAGGGCGAGATCACCGCGGTCAGGACCGGCCCGGTGGTGACCATGTACGAGCTCGAACCCGCGCCCGGCATCAAGGCCAGCCGCGTCATCGGGCTGGCCGAGGACATCGCCCGCAACATGAGCGCGATCAGCGCGCGCGTTTCCCCGATTCCCGGCAAGACGGTCATGGGGATCGAGCTTCCCAACAAGGATCGCCAGGTGGTGATGCTCAAGGAGCTGGCCGCCTGCGCCGACTTTGCCGAGAGCAAGGGCAATCTGCCGATCATCCTGGGCAAGGACATCGCGGGCGAGCCGATCATCGCCGATCTCGCCGCGATGCCTCACCTGCTCGTCGCCGGGACCACCGGATCGGGCAAGTCGGTGGGCCTGAACTGCATCCTGCTGTCGCTGCTCTACCGCTTCACCCCGTCCGAATGCCGCCTGATCCTGATCGATCCCAAGGTGCTCGAACTCAAGAGCTACGACGACATCCCGCATCTGCTCTCGCCGGTCGTCACCGAGCCGCACAAGAGCGTGCGCGCTCTCAAATGGGCGGTCGAGGAGATGGAGCGGCGCTATCGCATGATGAGCTCGGTCAATTCGCGCAACATCAACAGCTTCAACGACAAGGTCAGCACCGCCGCCGCCAAGGGCAAGCCACTCGGACGAAGGGTGCAGACCGGATTCGACCCCGATACCGGCGAACAGCTCTACGAGGAGGAACAGCTCGATTACGAACCGCTGCCCCAGATCGTGCTGATCGTCGACGAACTGGCCGACCTGATG
>JBFHIF010000123.1:0-5133 GCA_041596595.1 Erythrobacter sp.
AGCACTTCGCGCATGAAGCGCGTGCGGTTTTCGGGGCTGCCGCCATATTCGTCTTCGCGCAGATTGGACGAGTCGCGCAGGAACTGGTCGACCAGGTAACCATTCGCGCCGTGCAACTGCACCGCGTCGAACCCGGCTTTCTTCGCGTTCTGTGCAGCGCGCCGATAATCGCCCACCACCCTCGCGATCTCGTCCTTCGAAAGCGCGCGCGCCTCGGCATATTCCTGCTTTCCGGTGGGGGTATGCGCCTCTCCCGGCGCTTTGGTCGCGCTCGCCGAGACCGGAGGTTCGCCATCGAGAAAGCTGGGATGAACCAGCCGCCCCATGTGCCACAGCTGCATCGCGATAAGCCCGCCTTCCTCGTGCACCGCGCGCGTGATCGGCTTCCAGGCCTCGACCTGTTCCTCGCTCCAGATACCCGGAGCCGAAGGCCAGCCCAGCCCTTCGCGGCTGATCCCGGTCGCTTCGGTGAGGATGAGCCCGGCGCCCGCGCGCTGGCGATAATAGGTCTCCATCAACGCGTTGGGGGTGAACATCGGATCGGCAGCGCGTCCGCGGGTGAGCGGAGCCATAAAAATGCGATTTCTCGCTTCGAGCGCGCCGAGCTTGAGCGGCTGGAACAGGACGTCGGTCATGGTGAGGAAAATCTCCTGATGAGTTTCATTTGGCTATTCACTTGGAGACGCCAACGCTAGGGCGCAAGGATGGAAATACCACGCCCCCGCAAAGCCAGGCTTTTCGACTGGCGCGCCGTGCTGCTTATCGCGGCATTGCTGGGTGGAAACGTCGCGCTCGCCACGGGTCCGTGGCTCGTGCGGCTGGCGGATACGGGGCCGGTATCGGCGGCCTTCTGGCGGCTTTTCCTGGCGCTCCCTTTCCTTGTCGTCTTCGCGCGGATCGCCGGGCAGCGGCTGGGCGGAATGCCGCGGCGGACGATGGCTCTGGTCGCGGTGGGAGCGACCGCTTTCGCGCTCGATCTTGCCGCCTGGCATGTCGGGATCGGGATGACACGGCTCGGCAATGCGACTCTGTTCGGCAATGCCGGATCGATCATCCTGCTGTTCTGGGGCTTCATCATCGCGCGGATGCTGCCGCGCGGGCTCGAATGGATCGCGATCGCCTTCGCACTTGGCGGGGCGGGGATATTGCTCGGCCGCAGCCTCGAAATCTCGACCCAGACCTTTGTCGGCGACCTGTTCTGCCTGACAGCCGGGGTGCTCTATGCAGTCTATCTGCTCGCCCTGCAGGGTGAGCGCAGCCGGTTCGGATCGTGGGGGCTGCTGGTGTGGGTGAGCATCTTTGCCTGCCCCACACTGCTCATTCTTGCGCTGATCCTCGGCGAACCGGTGTGGCCGACCGACTGGACCCCGGTGCTGGTGCTGTTCGTCACCAGCCAGCTGATCGGGCAGGGGCTGCTGGTCTATTCGCTCGGACACTTCCCTCCGCTGGTGATCGGTCTGGCGCTGCTGACCCAGCCTGCGGTGGCGGCGGTGATCGGCTATTTCGTTTTTGGCGAGGTGCTGACGCCGCTCGACATTGCCGGGATGGTCCTGCTCGGCAGCGCGCTGGTGGTCGCTCGCGCCAGCGCAAGGCGCGCCGGGCCGGGGCTTGCCGCCAGCCGCAACTAGGCCGACGCGGCCAGCCGGGTTTCGAATTCGATGTGCCGGTTGCGCAGCCGCGCGAGGTCGGGGCCGGTCAGAGCGCTCTCTGCCTGTTCGAACAGCAGCCGCCCGTGCTCGCGCAGCAAGTAAACCCGATCCGTGTTGTCGAGCGGCTTGGCGGCGTTTTCGAGCACTTCGAGCATGACCATCGCGGCATTCACACTTGTAGCGACGCCCGGCCGGATCGATCCGAAACTGCGCTCGAGATAATGGTCGAAACCATCGGATTTGGGGATGAGGAAGGTCTTGCCTTCGCCATCTGCGTCGTCGCCGTCACGATTGCCGACCGGCTTTTTCAGATCGCGCCGCCCGATCTCCGAAATCGCCGCGCCGAGCCAGTGCAGCGCGGTGATCGCGGTGAAGGGATCGTTGATCCCCGGCGACAGCGCCCGCAACCCGATCTCGACCAGCTCGTCGATCAGGAATTGCGGGTCCTGTTCGGGCGTTCTGATCGGCCCGAGCGTCAGGTGCTCGCGTGCCTCGTCCTCGATCTCGCAAGGGTCGCACCCCTCGACATCGAACAGCGCCATGCCGCGATGTACGAAATCGCCCACCCGCACGCGCAGCGAGATGACGCTGTCGTTGTCGCGCGCAAGCTTTTCGAGATCGTCGAAATCGATCATCTGCACATAGCCTTCCCCGTTCGCCAGGATCGTCTCGCCCCCCTTCTCGGGCGAAGCATCCCACCGGGAATCTTCGATCGGGTAATCCTTCTTGATCGCTCGCAGCAATCGCTTGCCGATCGATTCGAGCACCGAGTTGATGCGGATCGAGGCGGGAACGTGGTGGAGGAAATAGACCAGCACCGCCACGCACAGTGCGAGCAGGACATAGGCGAACAAGAGCGATAGCTGAGGCGCGAATCCGGGGAGCGCATCGCCTGCCGCAATTGCCGCATCTGTGGGCGATTCGTCCTCTGCACGAACCGAACGCAGCACCACCAGAGCGTATACGAAGCTGCCGATAAAGGTCGCAAGGCTGATCTGGTTGCCGCGATCCTCGAGGAAATTGGTGAGCAGGCGCGGCCCGTACGTGCCGCTGGCATAGGTCACTGCGACAAGCGTAATCGAGAACACGGTCGAGGCCACGCCGATCATCGTGCTGGCCATGACGGTGAGGATGTCCGAAGCCCCTTTCGGGCGGACGGGAACGATCATCTCCATATTGTTGAGGAATTCGGCAAAGCCGTTGCGATCGAGCCAGATCATGCCGAGCGCGATCAGCGCACCTGCCAGCGCGAAGGTGGCCGGGTAGAACCAGTAATTGGCGTTGAGCCGCGCAAGCAGAAACCGGATTTCTGACGTCATCGCCTACTCAACGCACGAGATCGCCAAAAGGCAACCCATTCGGCCGGATTTGCTCAGTCCCCGCTCGGAATCTCGTCCTCGGGCACGTCCTCGATCTGCACGTTGCCGATATCGCCCTTGCCCACGCTCGCGCTCGCCATTTCGAGCATCCGGTCGAGGCTTTCCTTGGCCTTGAGCCGCAGCCCTTCCTCGATCTCGATCCTGGGTTCGAGATCGCGCAGCGCGATATAGAGCTTCTCCATCGTGTTCAGGGCCATGTAGGGGCAGATGTTGCACGAGCAGTTCCCGTCGGCACCCGGCGCGCCGATGAAGGTCTTTTCGGGCAGCGCCTTTTCCATCTGGTGGATGATGTGCGGCTCGGTCGCGACGATCAGGGTGTCGCCTTCGAAATCCTTGGCGAAAGCGAGGATTCCGCTGGTCGAGCCGACATAATCGGCGTGGTCGATGATCGAGGGCGGGCATTCGGGATGCGCCGCGACCGGGGCGTCGGGATGCTGCGCCTTGAGCTTGAGCAGTTCGGTTTCGCTGAACGCCTCGTGGACGATGCACACGCCCGGCCACAGCAGCATTTCGCGATCGAACTTGCGCGACAGGTAACCGCCCAGATGCCGGTCGGGGCCGAAGATGATCTTCTGGTCCTTGGGGATCTGCTGGAGGATCGTTTCTGCGCTCGATGATGTCACGATCACGTCGGACAGCGCCTTAACCTCGGTCGAGCAGTTGATGTAGGTGAGCGCGATGTGATCGGGATGCGCCTCGCGGAAAGCCTTGAACTTTTCGGGCGGACAGCTGTCCTCGAGACTGCATCCGGCATCCATGTCGGGCAGGATCACGATCTTTTCGGGGCTGAGGATCTTGGCGGTATCGGCCATGAACTTGACCCCGCAAAACGCGATCACGTCGGCGTCGGTTTCGGCCGCCTGCTGCGAGAGCTGGAGCGAATCGCCGACGAAATCGGCGATGTCCTGGATATCGGGGGTCTGGTAATAATGCGCCAGGATCACCGCGTTGCGCTCCTTGCGCAGCCGGTCGATCTCGGCGAGCAGGTCCTCGCCCCTCGGTATCTTGCTCTCGACGCTCATTCGCTACCCCTGTGATTTGCGATGGTCCCGATATAGGGCGCGGCGCGCGCATTTCGAGCAAAATCGGGGGCGAACCTGTTGGTCACATGGTAAAGCCGGGGGGAAGGAACGGTTCCATCGGGCGCTCGGCCCCCGCAGTGCCCTCGATCAGCGATTGCGTGGCCGCAATGCCGATTTCGGAATTGCCAATGAGCAGGCCGACGAGGAAGACCGCGATATAGATGCCGAGGCCCCAGACATAGGCCGGGTGGACGCTGCCCCGCTTGCGCCAGTCGTGGATCATTCCGATCAGCGGGAACACCATCGTCGCGGCGGTGGTGATGACCCACGCATTGGGGATCAGCAGCGGCAGCGGCAAGAGCCGCCCGATGCCCGGACCGGTGAGTATCGTCATCGCGCACAGCATCAGGCGGCGATGCCAGCCGGTATAGCGGCGGCGGCGCAGCGCCCACCAGGCCAGACCGCCAAAGCACCACAGCAACAGCACGTTGCTCCATAAAAACTCGCTCACATGAAAGAAGAACGGGCCGCCGGTGCGCCTCGCGACGACGATCATGATCAGCGTGCCGGCGACCACCATTGCGGGCACGAACAGATAGGCCGCCTGGCCCAGTTTGCGGTGCAGCTGCCGATGCCCGGTCGCGATACTGGTGTGCTGGGCGAGGTAAAGCCCGATCCAGCCCATGAAGATCACGCCATGGACGTGATAGGGCCACGGCACGTCGAAGCTCGAGCGTCCCATCGCGAGATTGAGCGAGAAACCGGCGACGATGACCGCCGACATCACGAATGCCATGATTGCGAAAAAGCGCGTGTTCTCGGCGCTGCCCGTTGCGTCGGTTACCGGCGCGGCTGCGGTAGCCATATCGCTGTCTCCCCCCCTTTTGACAGGGAGCAAGACCTAGCGTTGCCGCCAAAGCGCGGTCAAGCCGATCACTCGGTTTCGAACCTCACATTGATGCGGGCATTGTCGTATCCGGCAACCTGCAGCGGCACGGCGAGGTTCTGGCGGATCGAGGCCTTGGCCGCATTGCGTGCCAGCGCCAGCACTTCTGCATTCTTGGCGAAGGCCTGCGCCTTCTG
>JBFHIF010000124.1:0-5126 GCA_041596595.1 Erythrobacter sp.
CCTCGGGCCTCGTGCAGGGTCGCGATTTCGCGCTTGGCTACAGCCCCGAAAGGATCAATCCGGGCGACCAGGTTCACAGACTCGAATCGATCATCAAGGTGATCGCCGCCGACAGCGACGCCGCGCTTGCAAGGATGCGCGCGGTCTATGGCGCGGTGGTCGATGCGGGCCTCCACGAAGCGCCTTCGATCAAGGTCGCCGAAGCGGCCAAGGTGATCGAGAACACCCAGCGCGATCTCAATATCGCGCTGATGAACGAGATTGCGCTGATCTTCGACAGGATGGGGATCGCCACGCGCGACGTGCTTGCCGCAGCCTCGACCAAGTGGAACTTCCTTCCCTTCACGCCCGGCCTTGTCGGCGGGCACTGCATCGGGGTCGATCCCTATTACCTGACCGCTGCGGCCGAGCGCCACGGCTATCACCCGCAGGTCATTCTCGCGGGCCGGAGGATTAACGATTCGATGGGCGCCGCGGTCGCGCAGAAGGCGATCCAGCTGCTGTCCGACCGGGTGCCGCTCGGCAAGGCGCGGGTCGCGGTGCTGGGGCTGACCTTCAAGCCCGACGTTCCCGACATTCGCAATTCCAAGGTTCCAGACATCATCGCCGAACTGGCCGATTACGGGGTCTCGCCGCTGGTCGGCGATCCGCTCGCCGATCCGGCCGAGGTGCGCGCCGAATACGGGCTCGACGTCGCCGATCCCGATTGTTTGCGCGATCTCGATGCGCTGATCCTCGCGGTCGATCACGAGGCCTATCGCGAAGAGGGCGAGGCGCTGGCGCAAAGGCTGAAGCCCGGAGGCGCCTTGCTCGACGTCAAATCGGCGCTCGATCCGCGCCAACTGCCCGAAGGCCTCGTCTACTGGAGCTTGTGAGGGCAGTCAGCCCGCACGAGTTCACACCCGTTCGCTGATCCGGATCGCGAGCTTGCAGCCCAGCCGGATTGCGCCCGAAAGCAGCGGATAGGCCGGAGCGTTTTCGGCACCATGCGCGAGAGCGGCATCGCGATGCGCGCGTTCGTCCTCGCGGAATTCCTCGATCATGTCGGCCAGCTCGGGGTCGGCCTCGGTCTCGGCCAGCCGGTCGAGCTGCTGCGAATAATGCTTGTCGATCTCTTCCTCGACCGCGGCGGTGCAGGCCATCGCCGCCTCGGGTCCGAGCAGCGCCGTGCCCGCGCCGAGCGCATAGCCCGCGGCCGACCAGAACGGCTGGAGCGCGGTGGGGCGCACGCCGCGCCGTGTCATCAGGTCATCGAAACGCGCGCGGTGGCCCTTTTCCTGTTCGGCCATGTGGCGGATCTCGGCCGAATGCGGACCGCGATTGCCCATCACCGCGAGCTGGCCTTCGTAAATCCGCGTCGCGCCGAATTCGCCGGCCTGGTCGACCCGGATCATGCGTTCGAGTTCTCTGGGTTTCATGCCCTGTCCCTTCCTGCTCCTGCAACGCTCAAGGCGATGATCGCGATCCCGCCAAGGGTCGAAATGATGAAGTTCCAACCCGCGAGCGACACCCCCCACAGGCTCCACGGCGCGACATCGCAGCGCACCAGCGGCGCGGCGGCCGGGTTCATCACGTCGACCGCGCTGCCGAGCGTGGCGCAGCCGGTGATCCCTTCCCACCAGCCATATTCGACCCCGGCATGAAAGCCCCCGATCAACCCCGAGGTGATTACCGCGAGCCCCGCCAGCGCGGTCCACACCCTGGCGGGAGCGACGAACAGCGAAGCGATCGCGAAGCCCAGGGCGGCGAAGTGCGGATAGCGTTGCCACCAGCACATTTCGCATGGGAACAGCCCAAATCCGTATTGCGATATGTAGGCCCCCGCCAGCAGTCCCCCCGGGACCGCGAGCGCGAGCATCTGTGCGCGAGTAATCGACATGACGCGTTACCTAATGCGCTTACTTGCGCAGCGCCACCGAACTCTTGGTCGTGCGCCGCAGCGTCTCGAGCGCATAGTGCAGCTGGAAGTCCTCGATCCCCTGCTCCTTGAGCTGCTCGGATGTCAGCTTGAAGCGCGGATCGTCGACCTTGTCGACTTCCATCTCCTCGTCCTTGATCCCGAGCTCGTTGATCAGGTGACCGCGCAGATCGCTTTCGCGGGTCTGGTATTTCTGGCGCAGCGCGTAATCGGGATCGGACAGCTGCGGCACGGTGATGTCGGGCTTGATTCCGCCTTCCTGCACCGATTTGCCCGCCGGAGTGAAATAGCGCGCGGTGGTCAGCTTGAGCGCGGCATCGCGGCCAAGCGGCAACAGCGACTGGACCGAACCCTTGCCGAAGCTGCGCGATCCCATCACCAGCGCGCGGCGGTGATCCTGGAGCGCGCCAGCGACGATTTCGGAAGCCGATGCGGAACCCGCATCGATCAGCACGATCAGCGGGATGCCTTCGGCCATGTCGCCGCGGAACACCGTCTCGGCATCGTAAAGCAGCGTTTCGCCGCGCGCGCGTCCGCGTTGCGAGACGATCCGCCCCTTCGACAGGAAGAGGTCGGACAGCGCCACCGCCTCGTCGAGACTGCCGCCCGGATTGGAGCGCAGGTCGAGCACGAGGCCGTTCACCCGCCCGGTCGCCTCTTCCTTGATCTTGGTCCAGGCATGGAACACGTCGGAACCGACATCGGCGGAAAACTCGTTGACGGTGATGACCCCGATATTCCCGCTGGTCAGTTCGTGAGTGACCGGTTCGAGTTCGATCACGCCGCGGGTGACGGTGACTTCGAACGGCTGGTCGCGTCCGGGGCGGAAAATGGTCAGCTGGATCGAAGTCCCGGCCGGGCCGCGCATTTGCGCCACCGCATCGTCAAGATCGCCGCCATAGATCAGCTTGCCGTCGAGATGGGTGATGAAGTCGCCCGCCTTGATGCCCTGCTGGTCGGCCGGGCTGCCCTTGAACGGCGAGATCACCTTGACCGCGCCATCCTCCATCACGACCGACAGGCCGAGTCCCGAATAATTGCCGTCGATCATGGTGTTGAGACGCTGGAGATCGCTGCCGTCGAGATAGCCCGAATGCGGATCGAGCGCGGTCAGCATCCCGTCGATCATGCCGCGGATCAGCACGTCGTCCTCCACCGGTTCGACGTAATTCGCCTTGATCTGCTGATAGACCGCGAAAACCTTGGAGAATTCGGGGCCTGCGCGCGCATCGACCTGCGCCATCGTTGCGGTGGTGACTGGGACCAGCGCAACCGCGGTCACGAGTGCGGCGGTGCGAAGCAGCGGGGCGATTTTCATGGGGTCGTGGACACTCCTTTTCACACGCGATTGTATAGCGGATCACGGCTTAACGCCAGATAACACCGATTTGGCGGCGCGCACGCAATTATCGAGCGGGTTCGGCGGCGAACCTCGTGACATCCGATTACCCGAGATATTGCACCGGATTGACCGGCACGCCGTCGCGTCGCAGCTCGAGCGTGATGACGGGTTCGCGCGTTTGCGCCGCGCCCAGCGGGCTGCCCCCGACCACTTCCTGCCCGACCCGCACACCGGCGCGCGCAAGACCGGTGACAAGGCTCGTCCAGCCGCCGGGATGCTCGATGATCACCACCTCGCCAAACCCGCGATAGGGACCGGCAAAGGCGACCCGTCCGCTCGCCGGGGCGACCACCTGCGCGCCCGACACCGGGACCAGCGCGATGCCGGTGCGGCGCAGCCCGCTTTCGCGGCGTTCGCCGAATCCGGCCAAGGTGCGCCCCTCGACCGGGAGCTGGAAATCGCGCGGAGGACGCGCTGCTGCGGTCGTGGCTTTCGGTGCAGGGCCGGGTTCGATCGCTTGGGTGCTGGCCGAATGGTCGGTCGCGGCAAGGTTAGCCGGGCGCGGGAGCGGTCCGGGCAGCGCGGCGAGCCGGCTCCGAAGCGCGGCTGCGGCATCGATGCTCTCCATCAGCCCGTCGATGTCGCGCGCCTCCTCGGCCAGCGCGAGAGCGCGCTCGGCCTCGCGTTGCGCGACCCGCTGCGCCTCGCGCGATGCCATGCGCTGGCGCGCCTCGATCCGGGCAAGTTCCTCGCGGCGGGCAAGCAGATCGCGCTCGTTCGCGCGCAGGCTTTCGAGCGCGCGCGCGGCGCGTCGTTCGAGAGCGCGCCCGAGTTCGAGTTCGCTGCGCAGCGCGGCGGTGCGCGCGCGGATTTCGGGCGCGGCGCTGCCGAGCACGGCGCGGACATGAACCAGGTCGCGGAGCGAGCCAGGCTGGAGCGCGGACAAAGCGAGCGGTCGGCGGGCGCTCGCCTGGAGCGCGGCGGTCAGCCGGACCAGCGGTTCGCGGCGCTGGGCGAGGCGCGCGGACAGCGCCGAGCGTTCGGCCCGGGCGAGCGAAAGCCGCGCCGTGGCAACGGTGATCTCAGCCTCGGCGCGCTGGATCTGCGCCGCGACGGAGGCGGCGATCCGGGCGGCCCGCAGAGCCTTTTCGGTTGCCTCCCCGGCTTCGCGCTCGAACCGCTCGGCGCGCTCGGTGGCGCGTTTGCTGCGGGCGGTGGCACGCCTCAGTTCGGATCGCGCCTCGTCCGGCTCGAACAGCACGACCTCGCGCTGCGCCGCTCCCTGCGGGACGAACACGGCAAGCGCCAACAGGCTGGCCAGGAGCGAGGCTGCGACAAGGCTGAAGCGCGGTTTCACGCGCATCACCCTGCCCGATGATAGGGGTGCCCGGCAAGGATGCTCGATGCGCGATACAATTGCTCCATCAGCATCGCGCGCGCCATCAGGTGCGGCCAGGTCGCGGGACCGAAGGCGAGCAGCAGGTCGGCCTCGCGTCGGTCCTGATCTTCGTGACCGTCGGCAGCACCGATCACGAAGCGCGCCTCGCGCACGCCGGTGTCGCGCCAGTGACCGAGCGTTTGGGCAAAGGCCTCGGACGACATCGCCTTGCCGCGTTCGTCGAGAAGCACGGTCTTGTACGGGGTTTGCGGTTCGGGAATCCTGCCCCCGGTCTCGGGCAGTTCGGTCAGCTTGACCGGCCAGGTCAGTCGCTTTTCATACCGCGCGACGAGTTCGGCCTCGGGCGTGCGGGCGATCTTGCCGCGGGCGATGACGTGGAGAAGCATTTTAAGGTGTGGGATCCTTTACTTGCGCCCTCAAGCGCCGGGCGCGGGCCGTGCGGCCCGCTTGGCTTCGCGGCATAAGCC
>JBFHIF010000125.1:0-5108 GCA_041596595.1 Erythrobacter sp.
CCGAGCGTGAAGTCGATGCTGGCCCGCTCACTCACAGCGCACCGTAGAGCGTGTTCGAGGCGAATTGCTCGGCGAGCCTGTGGCCGGTGCGCCAGGGGCTGGCGGGGAGAAGGGGTGCTGGCGAAGCGCCTTGCGGCGTCAGGAGCGGGGGCGTGTCGCGATAATTCGCGCTGGACACGCCGTCGAGCGAGGCGATCGTCGCGCACAGCCCCTCGAAACGGCGGCGCACGATCGGGTTGATCGCGCGCGTCCGGCGATTGACCAGTTCGAAGGAATGGCTGACCACGGTGAAGGAGGCACGGCCCTGGAACTGCGCGTGGAGGATCGCGGCGCGCATTTCGGCCAGCGTCAGCGCGGTGATCTGGGCATGGCGTTGTCCGCCGCGCAGCGTGGCGATCGAACCGACCGGAACTTCGATCACTCCACAATGAAGCACGGGATCGCGGGTTTCGGGACCGAGCGAGATCCGGCTGGCGCCGCCGCACAGCGCCGGGCAATGGCTCGAATCGTAGGCGATGCCCAAGGCGGCGAGCGCGCGCAGCGTGTCGTCATTCGCCCCGTAATTGCCGGCCCTGAACGCGACCGGCGCAGGCGCACCCGCCGCGACCAGCGTGTCGCGCGCATATTCGAGAATCCGCGCCTGGTCTTCGGCCGGAAAGTCGTAGAGATTGTTGCCGGTTCGCGCCGAGGGCAGCGGGGTGCCGCGCCGCGCAAAAGCGAGCCATTCGGTGTGGCAGTGGAGCTGGACGTCCTGCCCCGCTGCGAGGATCGGGGCGACCACGTCCTCGATCGCGCCCACGCCCCACACGAGGGCAGGCATCGGATCGACGAAGAACACCGCGCGCTGATCATGGCGCGCCAGCAGTTCGAGCTGGTGGGTGATCCCCGCGGGCCCCTTGGCGGTTTCGCACAGGATCGAACGGGTGAAATTGTCCACCCGACCGCTCGCCGACAGATCGCCGGCCAGCCCCGAGGAATACTCGGTGTCGATCGTGATATAGACGCAGGTCATCGCGCCCGGACCCTAGCGCACAAGGGTTAAAACCGAGTTTGGAAACGGCCTTGCGTCGGCTCGCCGGAGTTAGATACCGCCGGGAGTGAAATCCCAGCCATTTTCTCCCAGCCCCTCGCACAGAGTGTCGAAGCAGCTCTGCAGCGCCTCGCGGTCGGTCGAGCGGATCACGAAGTTCGACCCGACCTTGCCATCGCGGAAGAACGGGTAGGAGCCGATCTGGCAGTTTTCATGTGCTTGTTCGATTTCGCGCAGGAGCCCGGCGACCTCGCTTTCGGGGATGAACCCGCCGACGGTCTCGCTGAGCAGCGGGGCACCGCCTTCGAGCTGGCCGGTCAGCGCATCGAGCATCCCTGCGGTGATGTGCGGCACACCGGCCATCAGGATGACGTTGCCCCGCCGAATCCCTGGCGCGCCCGACATCCGGTTGGGGATGAGATCGCTGCCTTCGGGCACGCGGGCCATCCGCAAGCGCCCCTCGGTCAGCCCCCCCTTGGCGGCATAATAGCGTTCGAGCAGCGCGCGCGCTTCGGGATGGATCACCACGGGAACGCCGAGCGCCTTGGCCACGGCATCGACGGTGATGTCGTCATGGGTGGGGCCGATCCCGCCAGTGGTGAAAAGGTAATCGCAAGCCGAGCGCAGCGCATTGACCGCCTCGACGATCCGGTCCTCGACATCGGGAACCACGCGGACTTCGGAGAGGCGGATTCCCTGGACCTGCAGCCAGCTTGCCACTTGCGCGATGTTCTTGTCGTGAGTGCGGCCCGATAGGATTTCGTCGCCGATCACGACGAGGCCCGCGGTCCAGATCTTTTCAGGCTTGTTCATGCCAATCGCTCTAGTCCAGCCACCGCGCCAAGGCCAATCCCCGCTTGCCCTATTCGGCGGCTTCGAACTGCGGCTCGCGCGCCTCCGGACCGTCCGCCACCGCGCTTGACGATTGCGACCGGGTGAAGGTCAGCAGCCCGTCATCGACCGGATCGCGCGCCATGCGCTTGCGGTCGAGCACGTATTCCTGGTTGAGCCGCCAGGGATAGCGAACCGAATTGCGCGGCATGATGTGCTTGGCCCGCTGGATATAGCCGGAGGAAAAGTCGAACACGTCGTCTTCCTCGATCGCGGCTTCGTCGTCTGCGGTCAGCACGGGGGTCGCAAGGTCGGTGCCGGTGTCGCGCATGTGATTGAGCACGCGGCATACGAAGTCCGAATTGATATCGGCGCGCAAGGTCCAGCTGGCGTTGAGGTATCCGAACACCACCGCAAGGTTGGGCAGGTTCGAGAACATGCAGCCCTTGTAGTAGAACCGATCCGCGAAATCGACCGGCTCGCCGTTGAGGCTCACCTTGATCTTCCCGGCTACCGCGAGCTTGAGCCCGGTGGCGGTGACGATGATATCCGCATCGAGAAATTCGCCCGATGCAAGCCGGACGCCGCCGGATTCGAAGCGTTCGATATGGCCGGTAACGATCTCGGCCTTGCCCGTCTTCATCGCTTCGAACAGGTCATCGTCGGGGATCAGGCAAATCCGCTGGTCCCAGGGATTGTATGGCGGATCGAAGGTCGCGCGATCATAGGTGTCGCCAAGTTTTTTCGCGATCTTTTCGTGGAGTGCCTGCTTGACCTTTTCGGGCTTCCTGCGCGCCAGCTTGTAGGCGTAGTCCTGTAGCCGGATATTCTTAAACCGGGTGATCGCATAGGCGACCCGTTCGGGCAGGATCCTGCGAAGGAAATTGGCGATCGCGTCCTTGGCGGGACGCGCGAACATCCAGGTCGGCGTGCGCTGCAGCATTTTGACCCTGGCGGCCTTTTCGGCCATGGCGGGAACGATGGTGACCGCTGTGGCGCCCGAACCGATCACGACGACGTTCTTGCCTTCGTAATCGAGATCCTCGGGCCAGAATTGCGGATGGATGACCTCGCCCGTGAACGCCCCGAGATCGAAACCCGGATCGTACGGCTCGTCGTAATCGTAATAGCCCGATCCCAGATAGAGGAAGTTCGCGGTGATGGTGGTGCGCGAACCGTCGGCAAGTTCCGCTTCGACATGCCAGCGCGCCTCGTCCTCGCGGAAGTCGGCCGAGTGGATCGTGTGACCGAAGCGGATGTGCCGCCGGATATCGCGTTCGTCCACGATGCGGTTGAGGTAATCGAGGATGGCGGGGCCATCGGCGATGGTCTTCTCGTGCTTCCACGGCTCGAAATCGAAGCCAAGCGTGTGCATGTCGCTGTCCGAGCGGATCCCGGGATAGCGAAACAGGTCCCAGGTTCCCCCGAGATTGTCGCGCCGTTCGACGATCGCGTAGGAATGGTGCGGAGCCTTGGCCCGCATGTGAGCGGCCATGCCGATCCCGGAAATGCCCGCGCCGACGATCAGGACATCGAAATCGGGCGGGCTTGCGGTCATGTGTGGGGGCGCTTTCGGCTGGCTATGCGGGCTTTATCGCTTTGTAACCACACGCTGCGGCGAAAAGCGAGTCTTGATAGCAATTTGAAACTGACTTTGCCGCGGGGCTCGTCTAGGCGCGGGCAGATGTCTGACCTTGCACGATTTGCCGCTCCGATCTTCGCGCTCGCCCTCCCGTTCCCGGCTGTCGCCCAAGAGCAGGCCGAGGAAGATAACGTGATTGTCGTGACCGGTGAAGGGCTCGACCAGGCGCCCTCGATCGGCGCCTATGCCGTGGCCGAGATCGACCGGGATGCGATCATCGCCAGCGCCTCGGGCCGGATCGAGGACGTGCTCGCCGGGGTCGCGGGGTTCCAGCAATTCCGCCGCTCGGACAGCCGCTCGGCCAATCCCAGCGCGCAAGGGGTAACCCTGCGCGCGCTTGGCGGCAACGCAACGAGCCGGGCGCTGGTGCTGCTCGACGGCGTGCCGATCGCGGACCCGTTCTTCGGCTATATCCCGCTTTCGGCGATTGCGCCCGAGACACTCGCGCGCATCCGGGTGACGCGCGGCGGAGGGTCAGGGCCGTTCGGTGCGGGTGCGCTGGCCGGAACGATCGAACTCGAAAGCGCGGGCCCATCGACGCTTGGACCCGTTTCCGCGAGCCTGCTTGCCAATGATCGCGGCGAGACCGAGGCGAGCGGCGCTCTTGCTAGCCGGCTGGGACAGGGTTTCGGGGTGATATCGGGCCGGTGGGACCGCGGGCAGGGTTTCTTCACGACACCCGAGCAGCAGCGCGTGCCCGCAACCGCGCGCGCGGCATTCGATAGCTGGTCGGGCTCGGTTCGCGGGGCCGCGCCGCTCTCGTCCGAGATCGAGTTGCAGGCGCGGGCCATGGTGTTTCGCGATGCGCGCACCCTGCGGTTCGACGGCGCGGATTCGCTGAGCGAGGGGCAGGATGCGAGCCTGCGGCTCGTCGGGCGCGGTGAGTGGGGCTTCGATGTTCTGGGCTATGTCCAGGCGCGCAATTTTTCGAACGTGGTGATCTCGTCGACCCGCTTCGTCCCGGTGCTCGACCAGCGCAACACGCCTTCGACGGGGATCGGGGGCAAGTTCGAATTGCGTCCTCCGATCGGCGAGGGTCACACCTTCCGCGTCGGCGCCGATTTCCGCGAGGCGGTCGGCGAGTTGCAGGAGGAAGCCTACAGCGCCTTTACCGGCGCGCTGCGCGAGAGGCGCCGCGGCGGAGGGAAAACAGCCAATCTCGGCCTGTTCGTCGAGGATGACTGGCAGATCGGCCCCCTGATGCTGACCGGCGGGCTGCGGGCCGACCACACCGCGATTACCGACGGTTTCTATCGCGCCGTGGACCCGCGCAACACGATCCTGACCGAGACGCTTGCCCCCGATCGCAATGACTGGTCGCTCTCGTGGCGGGCGGGCGCGCTGCTTTATGCCACGCGCGATCTCGATCTGCGCGCGGCGGCCTATACCGGGATGCGACTTCCCACGCTCAACGAACTCTACCGGCCCTTTGTGGTCTTCCCGGTCGTGACCGAGGCCAATGCCGCGCTCGAGAACGAGCGCCTCGAACCCCCTAAGTACGGATCTTTCGGTAATGAGGCAATCCATGCTGTTTTCAGGCCTAGAGGCTATTGCACACAACAGCAATAGGCAGATGCACAACCTTAAAATATTCGAATTTGGAAA
>JBFHIF010000126.1:0-5099 GCA_041596595.1 Erythrobacter sp.
CTGGGCTATTGCCGAACCGGAACGCGATCGACTCTGCTCTGGGCCCTGGCCCGCGCGAAGGCGGGCGATGATCCCGAAGCGATCGCGGCGGCGGCGGGCGAAGCGGGCTACGACATCAGCCCGGTCCGCCCGATGGTGGACATGCTCGCCGCGCGCTAAACCCTATTTGCGGTAGTCGAGGGGCGGTTCACGATCGCCCAGCAACGAGCGATACTGGTAGTTCTCGCCCCGAGCCGCATCGAATTCCGCCTTGGCGGCAGCGCGTAGCTGCGGATTGGTGAACAGTTCGGTCGCCATCGATGCCATCGCCTTGGCCGCAAGCTGCGCGCCCTTGTGACCGATCGAGTTGCCGCTGGCCGCGATCGCCTGCCAGCTGTGCGAGCTCGTTCCCGGCACCCAGGTCGCGGTCCGCACCCCCACGGTCGGCGTCGCCCACGAAACGTCCCCGACGTCGGTCGATCCATAGCCGAGCGTTTTTTCATAGGGTTCGATCCGCGCCGCGTTGTCGAGCGGTTTCGCGGCATCGCCGAGCGAAGTCTGCAACTCCTTGGCCCATTCCCGCTCTTGCGGCGAATATTCGACCCCGCCAAGGCTCCGCAGCTTCGTGTCCATCACCCGGGCAAGTGTCTCGTTGACGAGCAGCGGGTTATTGCCGTGGATGACTTCCCACTCGACCTTGGTCCCGGTGCCGAGCGCGGCGCCTTTGGCTGCATTTTCGAGCCGTGACCAGATTTCTTCGACACCTTCGGGGTCAGGGTGCCGAACATAATAGAACACCTCGGCGAAATCGGGCACGACGTTGGGCGCGGTGCCCCCGCTCGTAATGACGTAATGCATGCGCGCATCCTGCGGCATGTGCTCGTGGAGCATGTTGGCCATCATGTTCATCGCCTCGACCCCGTCGAGCGCGCTGCGCCCGCGTTCCGGTGCAGCGGCGGCGTGCGCGGAGATCCCGGCGAAACGGAACTTGGCCGAGCGATTGGCAAGGCTCGTGCGGGCGGCCGCGCTGTTCTCGTCATCAGCGTGCCA
Source organism: Erythrobacter sp. (assembly GCA_041596595.1). GTDB lineage: Bacteria > Pseudomonadota > Alphaproteobacteria > Sphingomonadales > Sphingomonadaceae > Erythrobacter. Next base: position 1,030 of record JBFHIF010000126.1, read on the forward strand.
GTGGATCGCGATGTCAACGTCGTCAAAAAGCCCGGCGCGGGTCATGTAGACCTTGCCCGATCCACCTTCCTCGGCCGGGGTGCCGTAAAGCCTGATCCGCCCCGGAGTGCCGGTTTCCTCGAGCCACTTGCGAACTGCGATCGCGGCGGTCAGCGAGCCGGCGCCGAACAGGTTGTGCCCGCACGCATGGCCCGAATGCTTGCCCGCGACATGATCGCGATGCGCCGCTGCCGACTGGTTTATGCCCGGCAGAGCATCCATTTCTGCAAGGATTGCAATGACCGGGCCACCCTTCCCCCATTCGGCGACAAAGGCGGTGGGAATGTCGGCGATGCTGGTCTCGATGCGAAAGCCCTCGGCGGCCAGCTCGCTCTGGAGCAGGGCGCTCGACCGGGTTTCCAGGTAACCGAGTTCGGCAAAGTCCCACAGCGATTGCGCAACGCGGGCTGTGCGCTCTGCGTCGGCAGCGACAAAGGCGACCGGGTCGGCCGCGTTTGAACCGGATTCTTTCGCGCCGACCTGTACGGGCGCTGCAGCCAGCGAGAGCGCGGCGATTGCTGCCCCGGCGAGGGGCAATTTGATAAAGCTCATTTGGATCTCCTTGCCCCCATGCTTGCCGCAAAGCGAAGCGCGTGCCAATCCCGCAGGGTCATGGATATCCACCCGCAGATATGGATTTTCGGCGGATCGCTCGCGGCGATCCTGCTGCTTGCTTGGCTCACCGCCTGGCTAAAGCTCGGCGGCAACCCGGTTATTGCCAGCGAAGACGACGCCCGGCGGCTGGCAGGCGAAGTCTGGGACGGCTATTCGCCGACACGGATCGCGATTGATGCGAATGGATTGGCGGCACTGCTCGAAGACGGGGCGGGCCGGATCATGCTGATCAAGCGTCACGGCAATCGCTTTGCCGGGCGTATCCTGGGAGGCTCCGCCAAAGCCAATCTTGAGGAATCGGTGCTCAGCGTCTCCAGCGGGGAGGCGCGTTTTGGCGGTGTCGCCCTCGCCATCGCCGAAGCAGAGGTTTGGGCAGACGCGATCAATGGTTTAAGAGATAAAGGTCATGCCTGATTTCTCGCCCACCGAATATGCCATTCCGCTGTTCGTGATCGCGGTCCTGGCCGAAATGGTCTGGGCGAGGTTTCGCGCGCCCGAGACCTATGAGCCAAAGGACACGCTGGTCAGCCTCGCATTCGGCCTCGGATCGACCGTCGCCGGCCTGCTGCTGGGGGGTTTTGCCCTCTACGTGTTTTTTGCCGCCTACGAATACCGCCTGTTCGATCTCGGCCCCGAATGGTGGGCGGTGTGGTGGGCGTGGCCGCTCTGCTTCGTGCTGGACGACCTCAAATATTACTGGGTGCACCGCGCCGGCCACCGCATCCGCTGGTTCTGGGCGAGCCATGTGAACCACCATTCGAGCCAGCATTACAATCTCTCGACCGCGCTGCGGCAAAGCTGGACGGGCGCTTTCACTCTCGGCTTTGCCTTCGCGCTCCCGCTGGTCCTGCTCGGATTTCACCCGGTGATGATCGCGATCTGCGCGGGCTTCAATCTCGTCTACCAGTTCTGGATCCATACCGAGGCGATCCAAAAGATGCCGCGCTGGTTCGAAGCGGTGATGAACACCCCGAGCCATCACCGTGTCCACCATGCGACCAACCCGCGCTACCTCGACCGCAACTTTGCAGGGGTTTTCATCGTCTGGGACAAGATGTTCGGCACGTTCGAACCCGAGCGCGACGACGAACCGATCCGCTACGGCATCATCAGGCAGTTGGGCAGTTTCAACCTTTTGTGGGCGGTCTTCCATGAATGGATCGGGATGATCGGCGATATCTGGCGGGCGCCCTGGCGGCACAAGCTCTCCTATCTCCTGCGCGAGCCGGGCTGGAGCCATGACGGATCGCGCGATACTTCCGACACGATCCGCAAGCGGTGGATCGAGCGCACCGGAGGGGACATGGGCGTCGGTAAATCGGTTGCGACAAGAAACCCGATTGAAAGCCCCCGCGAAGCTGCCTAGCCTGTCGCAAAAGGGGGTAATGTGGGATGGAAAGCTTCGATTACATCGTCATCGGCGGCGGCAGCGGGGGCTGCGCGGTTGCGGGGCGGCTCGCTGTCGACGGGACCCGCCGCGTCTGCCTCCTCGAGGCGGGAGGCCGGAACGACAACTTCATCATCAAGACGCCCGGCTTCATGCCCTTCATCCGCAATTCGTCGAACTACAAGTTCGACACGGTGCCACAGAAGGGGCTGAACGGACGCATCGGGTATCAGCCGCGCGGAAGAGGGCTGGGCGGATCATCGGCGATCAACGCGATGGTCTATATCCGCGGCAATCGCTGGGACTACGACAACTGGGCCGATCTCGGCTGCGAAGGCTGGGGATACGAGGACGTGCTGCCCTACTTCCGCAAGGCGGAAGCCAACGAGCGCGGGGCAGACGAATATCACGGCGCGGGTGGGCCGCTATTCGTGTCGGACCAGAAATCGCCCAATCCGACCAGCCATGCTTTCGTCGAGGCCGCGCAATCGCTGCAACTCCCGCTCAACGGCGATTTCAACGGCACGAAGCAGGAGGGGTTCGGGCTCTACCAGGTGACCCAGCGCGACGGGGAACGCTGGTCCGCCGCGCGCGCCTATGTCGAACCGATCCGCGCGCAGGGCAATTTCGATATCCGCACCGGGACCGTGGTTGAAAAGCTTCTCATCGAGGGCGGAAAGGTGACCGGAGCAAAGGTGCGTCGGGGCCGGAAAAGCGAAACGATCCTTGCGAGGCGCGGCGTGGTTCTCGCCGCCGGAGCGTTTGGCAGTCCGCAGATCCTGATGCTGTCAGGGATCGGACCGGCCGAACATCTCAGGGACCACAATATCCCTGTCGTGCTCGACCGCCCCGCGGTGGGTTCGAACCTTCAGGACCATGTCGATTACGTGTCCGGCTGGGAAACGAAAAGCACCGTGCCGATCGGCGGCACCCTGCTGGGCACGCTGCGGATGGCAGGCGCGATATGGGAACATCGGCGCAAGCGCACGGGAGCGATGACGACCTGTTATGCCGAAGCGGGCGGCTTCTGGACCGTGATGGACGGCGCGCCTGCGCCCGACGTGCAGTGGCACTTTGTCCCTGCACTGCTCGAGGATCACGGCCGGGAGAACGTCAAGGGGCACGGATTCTCGCTTCACGCCTGCGTCCTGCGCCCCGAAAGCCGCGGGACCGTGCGACTGGGATCGACCGACGCGGCAGCGCCGCCGCTGATCGACCCGAACTTCCTCGATGACGAAAGCGATATTGCGTGCCTGCGCGAAGGTGTGCGGCTTTCGCACCGGATCGCCGATGCCCCCCCGCTGCAGGTCTACGAGCCGACCGACCGGCACCCGGTCGACCTCGCCGACGACGATGCGCTCGACGCGCTGATCCGCGAGCGCGCCGACACGGTCTATCACCCGGTCGGAACCTGCCGGATGGGGGCGGACGAGGATTCGGTGGTCGACCCGTCGCTCAAGGCGCGAGGGGTCGATGGGCTCTGGATAGCGGATGCAAGCGTCATGCCCCGGCTCGTGAGCGGTAATACAAACGCGCCGAGCATCATGATCGGCGAACGCTGCGCCGATTTCATCAAGGCCGCCGAACAGACTTGAAGCTCGCGCAACGAAAAAGGCCGGGGCGAACCCCGGCCTATCCGTTGTGCCAGTTTCTGGCGGCGTCAGAACTCCTTGCGGAGCGTCGCGCCGATCGTCCGGGGCTGGCCGATGCTGTAGCCAAGCCGTGCCCGGCCGCCACGCTCGCGATCGAACGAAAGCAGCGCGTTCTCGTCGAACACGTTGTTTGCGTAGATCGTCAGGCTGAGGCCTTCGGCAAAGTCCATTCCGGCACTGATGTTCACCAGCTGGTAGTCGTCAAGCAGGAGATCGACCGTGGTCGATGCACTCGCCGGAGCGTCGCCGAACGGCAGACCGTGCACGAAGGTGCGCGGGTTGTTCTCCTGGTCGGACGGCTGGGTATAGCGTGCTCCGACGTGAGTGAACGATGCCGCGATGAACGCATCGGTGCTCGCCGAAATCGGCCATTCGTA
>JBFHIF010000127.1:0-5097 GCA_041596595.1 Erythrobacter sp.
CCTCTGCCGGGACCAGCGTTGATCGGGCCTTCACGCCCACCATCGTCGCGCCGGCGGGCACATCCTCCATCACCACTGCGTTCGCGCCGATGTGCGCGCGCTCGCCCACGGTGATCGGCCCGATGATCTGCGCGCCCGAACCGATGATGACATTATCCGCAATCGTCGGGTGACGCTTCCCCCCTTCGCCGTTGGCAGGATTGGTCCCGCCCAGAGTAACGCATTGGTAAATCGTGACATTGTCGCCGATTTCGGCGGTCTCTCCGATCACGGTAAAGCCATGGTCGATGAAGAAGTTGCGCCCGATCTGCGCGCCGGGATGGATGTCGATCGCAGTTATCATGCGCGAAAAATGGTTCACGAACCGCGCGAGGAAGAACAGCTTGGCATCGAACAGCCAGTGCGCGATGCGGTGGAAGAACAACGCCCAGATGCCCGGATAAAGCAGCAATTCCCAGCGCGAGCGCGGTGCGGGATCACGCGCGCGCACCGAGTCAAGATAGGCGGTGAGAGGTTCGAACATCGGTATTTTTCTCCCACCAAACGGGCGGTTTTGCAAATCTTGGAGCTAGAACAGGCTGCGCTGTTCGGGTCCCTGGAGCGCTTCGAGCGCGGCGCGCCACACCGACATGGTGGCCGGAGACTGGCGTTCAAGGCTGATCCGGTCGATCACATCGACCAGCCGTTCGATCGCCGCAAAACTGCGGGTCGTCCGCGGAACGAGGTAATCGGTGGCCCCGTCCGCGAGCGACAAGGCGTGCGCCTCGGCATGGGCGAGGATCAGTTCGGCGGCCATCTCGTCGTCGGGATCGCCAATTTCGAGCTGGAGCGAACCGCCGAGCCGCGAGGCGAGGTCCGGAAGGCTGATATCCCAAGGTTGCGCATCAGCGATCAGCAAGAGCGGCTCGCCTGCACGCGAGCCGCCTTCCTGCACCGCGTTCCAGCGGTGGAACAGTTCGGTCTCGTCCATCCTGTCGGCCCCATCGATCACCTGGATCCCGCGCGTTTGTGCCCATCGCCCGATCAGCGTCTTGCCCGAACGCGGCGGCCCGGTGAGCACCGCGGTCCGAAACGGCCAGCGCGTCGGGTCCGAGAGCGCTTCGATCACGTGCGCATTGGCCGATCCGACCACGATCCGCTGCGCCGCTCCATCAGCCCTTTGGGCCAGCGGAAGCGCGATCTGTCTGGGGGTCGAGCGTTCGCCTGTCATCGCGCGCAGCCTCGTGCCTAGCGGCTGATGGAGAGCGCGCCCGAACCTTCGCGAACGGCGAAACCGCGCGCGCGAAGGGCCGCAGCAAGTTCTTCGAGCGTTCCGCCAAAGCTGACATTCATGACCGAAGTGCCGCCGATCGCGGTGCTGGTGACGGCGATGCCCCTGACACCGGGCGCACCGCGCACGCCGGCAAGCGCACCGTCGAAGGCGCTGGCATCAGGCGAAGCGAACTGGACCACGATATTGCGGATCGCGGCAGCCGGCGCCGCGTTGGGGTCCGCCTCGCCCGGCACGCCTGTCGCTGCGGCGGGGCTGTCCTCGGCGCGGATCGCGGCGGCTTCTCTCGCCCGAATCGCGCGGCCGATCTCGATCAGCCTTTGCAGGGCAGGATCGATGTCGCCGGAGCCGCCGAGCCGCAAGGTGGGGTCAGGCTGGAGCTTGCCCTCAGCCAAGGCCGCCTCGAAGATTGCGTCCATCCGTTCGACCGCCCTTTCGAGCATGGTCGGGACTGCCGCCGGGTTTCCGGCCTTGAGCGAAAAGCTTTCAAGCAGGCGATTGTCCGGCCCATGGCGCGCCGTGAACGTGCCGGTCACCGGTCCGCCGGGAAACTGGTGTTCGAGCCGCGCGACCGCCACCAGGACATCGGCAGCGCCATACTGGTCGAGCGTCGTGCGCCACCAAGCGCGGCTGCGCCGCCCGGTTTGTCCGAAATTGAGCAGCAGCGAATCGCCGCCCGCCCCGCTTGGCCGGACGTAATCGATCCGGCTGCGCCCGGGATTGAATTCGGCCCAGGCGCGTTGCCACGGATTGGCGGTTTCATAGGTGAGGAACGTGCCTGCGGTCGAAGTGATCGGCAACAGCAGCATCGGAGCTGACGAGCGGGCCGTTTCCGCCCCGCCGAGGAAGCGCGAGGCGCGCTGGCGATCAAAGATGACGCCCAGCGTGGCGATGTAGCGCTTGGGCCCGATGCGTTCCTTTTGGATGACAATCGCGGACACCATGCTTGAAAGCTGGCTGTCGGATACGTCCGGGCCGTTTACCTTTTCCCAGGCCATGCGCTGCGCGCGTTGCCACGCCTCTTCGCGAGCGGCCTCTCCGCTATCGGCGGTAATGTCGACCTCAATCCCGCGCACCTCGATATCGGCGCTCGATGCGGTGGGAGCGATGCCGCGTTCGCCCGCGACCTGCGCGACGACGAGATAGGCCGCTGCGAGAAGGGCGACCGCCACGAGGCCCGCGCCCACGCGTCGCATCCAGCCGCCGCGCGCGATTGCTGCGGCGCTGCGCCGGAGGGCCTCTGGAACAGGGCCGGAAAGGATCGAGGTCTCAGCCATCGGGGAAATCAGCGGCCTTTTGCCCAAACGCGAGTGGAATTCCAAGCGGGAAAGGCTAGAGCGGGGCATCAGTTTGGGAATTGGATGATGTCCGACAGGTCTTCAAGCGGCAAAAATGGCTCAGGCGGCTATACTTATGCCGATGCCGGTGTTTCGATCGACGCAGGAAATGCGCTGGTGCGCGCGATCGCACCGCTGGCAAAAGCAACCGCGCGCCCCGGTGCAACCAGCGAACTGGGCGGCTTCGGGGGTTTCTTCGATCCCAAGGCAGCGGGTTATGAGGATCCGTTGCTGGTCGCGGCGAATGACGGGGTGGGAACCAAGCTCAAGCTCGCCATCGATCACGATCGCCATGACGAGGTGGGGATCGACCTGGTCGCGATGTGCGTCAACGACCTGATCGTGCAGGGCGCGGAACCGCTGTTCTTCCTCGACTACTTCGCGACCGGCCGACTCGAAAACGGGATTGCCGAGCGAGTCGTCGCGGGCATCGCGCAGGGATGCAAGCAGGCCGGGTGCGCGCTGATCGGCGGCGAGACTGCCGAAATGCCGGGAATGTATGCCGATGGCGATTACGATCTTGCCGGTTTCTGCGTGGGCGCGGTCGAACGCGGCGAGCAACTCACCGGGGCCAAGGTGGCGCCTGGCGACGTGCTGCTCGGGCTTGCCAGTTCGGGGGTCCACTCGAATGGCTATTCGCTGGTCCGGCGGCTGGCGGACGATTTCGGATGGAAGATGGATCGCCCGGCCTTGTTCGATCCCGATCGCCTGCTGATCGATGTGCTGATCGAACCCACCCGGATCTATGTGAAGAGCCTGCTTCCGCTGGTGCGCGAAGGCCTGGTCCACGGTCTCGCGCACATCACCGGCGGGGGACTGCTGGAAAACATTCCCCGGATCCTTCCCGAAGGCGCCCATGCACTGGTCGATGCCGATCAATGGGACCAGCCGCGGCTGATGGCCTTCCTCCAGGCGCAGGGCCATATCGAGCCTGGCGAAATGGCGCGCACCTTCAATTGCGGGGTCGGGATGGTTGTTGCGGTGGCACCTGATGATGCCGACACGATTGCCGAGCGGCTGGCGCAAGCGGGCGAAACGGTGGTGCGGGTCGGCCATATCGAGGCGGGCGAGCGCGGTTGCACCGTAAAGGGTTCGCGCGGCACGTGGAGCGCGACCGCGGATTGGGAGGCGGTCCACCTTGCGTAAGGCGCGGGTCGCGATCTTCATTTCGGGCGGCGGCACCAACATGGCCGCGCTGCTCTATGCCAGCCTTCTCGACGCCTCGCCCTACGAAGTGGTGCTGGTGGCAAGCAACGACCCCGATGCCGCCGGTCTTGCGCTCGCGCAAGCGGAAGGCGTCCGGGTCTTTGCACATTCGCACAAAGGCCATTCGCGCGAGGAGCACGATGAAGCGATGGAACGCGCGCTCGAGGAAGCGGGTGCGGAATACCTGGCCCTTGCGGGGTATATGCGGATCCTGTCGGACAGCTTCGTGCGCCGCTGGGAGGGCCGGATTCTCAATATCCACCCCTCGCTGCTCCCCAAATACAAGGGCCTCGACACCCATGCCCGCGCAATCGAGGCGGGCGACAGCCATTCGGGTGCGAGCGTCCATGTCGTCACGCCCGAGCTCGATGCGGGCGAAGTGCTTGCACAGGCGAAGGTCGCGATCAGAGCGGACGAGACTGCAGAAAGCCTCGCCGAGCGGGTCAAGTTTGCCGAGCACCAGCTCTATCCGCGTGCGCTCGCCGACTATGTCTCGCGGCTCTACGATGCGCGCTGGATCTTCGAACGCGTGCGCGAACGCGCGCTCGCCCTGCCCGAAACGCATGAGCGCGAAAGCCACGGCGCACCGGGTTTCCGCGTCGGGACCGAGAAATCGGGCAAGTATTTCGCCTATTTCAACGACCAGCATCATGGCAGCGAACACGTTGCCCTGCTGGTCAAGACCGGCGGAATGGATGAACTGCTCAACCTCGTCGAGGCGCAGCCACAGGCCTATTTCAAGCCCGCCTATTACGGGGCCAGCGGATGGATCGGGCTGATCCTCAATCGCCCCGGCGTCGACTGGGACCACGTTTCCGAATGGCTTGAACGCAGCTGGTGCGCCGCTGCTCCCGCGAAGCTGACCAAGCTGCTGGATGCAGCGGACGAATTCTGATGGTGCGCCTCGGGCGCCGCGCCCTGCCCGAACGCCCTCACCCGCTCGCCCGTTCGCCGCTCGCGGACAGGCTCGACTTCTGGCTTGCAACGGCGTGGAAACGCGGCATCCTGCCCCCGCCCGATCTCGACCCGCAGGCGCTCTGGCGCGCTGCAGCCGGCCGCCAAGGCGACGAGGGCGATGGTTACGAACGCGCTGGGCGCAGCGATGCAGACGTTGCCGATTTCCGGGATCGATTCTCCCGGCTCGCGCAGTCTGCAGCGACCGAGGCGGCGCTTTCGCCGCTCGGACAGGCGATGGCATGGGGCCAGCTTGTGCGAGCGGTCAGCGCCCGCTTCGCGCTCGGCGCGGTCTGGGCAAAGCGGCCCGACCTTGCCAAGACCCGGATC
>JBFHIF010000128.1:0-5076 GCA_041596595.1 Erythrobacter sp.
CGTCCCTGCATGGCAGCATCGCTTTGCGGCCGCCGATCACATCGCCGGACATTTCCGCCGCTACGATCCCGACCATCTGCGCGCGCGGCTCGCACAGGCAGGGTTTGTCGATATCCACGTCGAGGCCTTCGGCTTTCCCGCGGGCCACCTGCTCGAAGCCTTCCGCAACTTTGCCGCCCGCAGGCTGCTCGCGAAGGGCGCAGGAGATCTCGACATCGCCGAGCGCACCGCAGGATCGGGCCGGTTGTTCCAGCCTGAAAGAGGCCTGGGCGGGTTCCTGACAGCCCTCGCGGCCCGCCCGATGGTATGGCTCCAGAGGCTGTTTCGCGGCCGCGGGGTGGGACTGGTCGCGCGCGCCCGGTTGCCGGGATGACAGCGCATGACGCCATAGATCGCCCGCGCGAAAGCGAGCGCCGCTTCGGCTGGAAGGCGTTTGCGACCGCTTTGTTTCTGGGCGCGGCTCTGATTGCGGCAGGAATGCTTCTGGCCCGCGAGTGGGATTTGATCGCAGCCGCGTTCACGAGGGCAGATGCAGGTTTGGTCGCGCTTGCCCTGGCCGCAGCGATGGCCAATGTCGCGATGACCGCGATCTCCTGGCGAGTCCTTCTTGTAGGCGCTTCCTTCGCTCCTTCGCCGGGCGTCTCGGCGCGGATCTTCTTCCTTGGACAAATCGGCAAGTATCTTCCCGGCAGCCTGTGGTCGTTTCTCGCTACCGGCGAACTGGCCCGCCGTGCCGGGATTGGGCGTGGCGCAGCGATGGCAAGCCTCGCACTCGCGCTGCTGATCGGCGTGGGATCGGGCTTGCTCGTCGCGATACTCGCGGTTCCCCAGACTCTCGGCCTGCTGCCTGATGACGGGCGCATCTGGGTCGCCGGGACGTTTGTAGCCGCGCTGGTGATGCTTCCGGGCGTGCGAAGCCGCCTGCTCCGCCTCGTCGGCATCGATTTTCCGGTGCCTGCCACCGCTTTTGCCCTTTCAGGGGCGGTCGCGCTTGCCGCGTGGCTGTTCGCGGGCGCACAGATCATTCTCCTTTCGAAGGCCATCGGTGCTCCGCTGGGTTGGAGCGATCTGGGACACGCGACGGGTGCCTATGCCTTTGCCTGGGTCGCCGGGTTTCTGGTTGTCTTTGCCCCTGCCGGATTGGGGGCTCGCGAAGGCAGCCTGATCGCTGTCCTGGCGCTGGTCATGGGCCTTGGCGAAGCCACTGCAATCGTGATCCTGTCACGGCTGGTTGCGACCGCAGCCGATTTTGCCTGCGCAGGGCTGGCAACGCTCACCCGCCTGCCTCGAGCCTCTCCAGCAGCCGCTCCACCCCTGCATCCGGGCTGAGACGCGCAAGCATCGCCGCTGGCGGGGCAGGACGGTTGTCGGCGCGGTCGGCGAGTTCTTCGGCGACCGCCTCGGCAAGCGCCTGCGGGTCCTCTGTGGGAATCGTGCGAACCCATGCGGGATATTCGCGCGCCAGCGGGTCGACCGCCGGGCTGCTTCGGGTAATCACCTTCCTGCCGACGGCGAGCTGCTGGAACAGCTTGTTGGGGATGACCCGCGCCGCCTTGTCCGAGCCACCAAAGACCCCCAGGCACAGATCCGCCCGGGCAATCAGACCAGGCAGACGGTCGTAGTCGACCCACTCGATCCATTCGATCGCATCGCCCCCCTCGCCTTTGACAGCCTCGCGCAGCAAGGGTTCGAGCTGCCCGCGCCCGACGATGACCCAACGCGTGCCCGAACCGCGTGATCGCCTGGCCGCCTCGATGATGGTCGGAACGCCGTGCAGCGGAATCAGCTGACCGTAGAACAGCACGATCGGTCTTGTGTCTGCGGGACCGAGGAAGTCCGCAGCCTCGCCCGGATCGGCAGAGCGGAAGAACTGGTCTTCTGCGCCCACCAACACGGTTTCGAACCGGGCGCGATCGATCCCGAATTCGGACGCGAAATAATCGCCGTGGGCATCGGTATCGACCAGCACCACGTCGGCGAGGCCGAGCGCCGTCTTCTCGATCTTCCATATCGCACGCTCCACAATCCCGCCTCTTGCGACCAGCGCGCGGTCATTCACGATGGTGTCGTGAAGCGGCAGGAAGGCGTCGAGAATGATCGGCCGACACAGACAACGCGCCAGCGGGGCGACGAGGAAGATCTCGACCACGCCGGGATAGGGAAGCAGGATGCTCGCACCCTTGGGACTGCGGATCAGCCGCCACAACGCCCCCGGATAGCCGAGCGCGAAACGCAACAGCACGCCCAGCACCGCAAATCGGGAGGGAATGTTGGTCTGCGCGACCCTTTCCCAGCCGCGGATAACGATCTCTCCGGCCAGCGCGCCACGCCTGCGGATCGCCTCGATCAGCAGCCGCACCCGCGGCTTGCGCGTGTCGTAAGCTCCAAAAGCGATGATCTTGGCTGGCATGACAGGCGAGTGCGACAATCTCAGAAAACGTGGGTGGTCAGAGGACGGGGTGCGAACCCCGCTGCCGCGACACTGCAATCTCTCCGGGCGGGCGTCCAACCAAATCACCCCACAACCGAGCCAAGGGGCCGATTATCACCAGCTTTCCCGCGGCATGGAAATGAACTTGAATGGCATCGCCAAGGCTCTGCGATCGGAGCCGACAGCCCGCGGCTGGCAGCTTTGCGCGGACCAATCTTAGGAAAAAAATAAGGTTTCCGACTTATTCACCAATCTTCGAGAGGCGCTGTTCGGCTTATTCCGGGCAGTAGCACGGGAATGACTTTGGTCCTCGGGGGCATTTGATGAGCGCATTCGGCAAAAAAGGCGGCGCGGGCGGTATGAAGCCCGGTGGTCGCCCCGCTTTTGGCGTAGCTCGGCCTATGAAAGGCAGCCCGTCTCCTCGTCCGAGCGAGGAGCCCAAGGGTGGCGAACAGTTTCCACCGCTGCCCGGCGAAGGCGAAAAAGCGCCTGCAGCCGCCCCTGCTCCGTCCGGCAATCCCAAGTCCACCGCCGAGGCGATGGATCGTCTCGCCGAGCGGATGAATTCGACGCACGCTCCCGACCAGGGCGACGGCTTCGAAGCCAGTATTCACAAGATCAAGGAGCAGGTGCTTCCGCGCCTGCTCGAACGTGTCGATCCCGAGGCGGCGGCCACGCTTTCCAAGGAAGAACTGTCGGAAGAGTTCCGGCCGATCATCATGGAAGTTCTGGCCGAGCTCAAGGTCACTCTGAACCGCCGCGAACAGTTCGCGCTCGAAAAGGTGCTGATCGACGAGCTGCTCGGCTTCGGACCGCTCGAGGAACTGCTCAACGACCCTGACGTGTCCGACATCATGGTCAACGGCCCCGAACAGACCTACATCGAGAAAAAGGGCAAGCTCGTTCTCGCCCCGATCCGTTTCCGCGACGAACAGCACCTGTTCCAGATCGCGCAGCGTATCGTGAACCAGGTCGGTCGCCGCGTCGACCAGACCACCCCGCTCGCCGACGCCCGCCTCAAGGACGGCAGCCGTGTCAACGTGATCGTCCCGCCGCTCAGCCTGCGCGGCACCGCGATCTCGATTCGTAAGTTCTCCGAAAAGCCGATCACCCTCGACATGCTCAAGGATTTCGGTTCGATGAGCGAGAAGATGTGCACCGCGCTGAAGATCGCGGGCGCGTGCCGGATGAACATCGTCATCTCGGGCGGCACGGGCTCGGGCAAAACCACCATGCTCAATGCCCTCTCGAAGATGATCGACCCGGGCGAGCGCGTTCTCACGATCGAGGACGCGGCCGAACTGAGGCTCCAGCAGCCGCACTGGCTCCCGCTCGAAACGCGTCCGCCGAACCTGGAAGGACAGGGCGCGATCACGATCGGCGACCTCGTCAAGAACGCCCTGCGTATGCGTCCTGACCGGATCATCCTGGGCGAAATTCGCGGCGCGGAATGTTTCGACCTTCTCGCCGCGATGAACACCGGCCACGACGGCTCGATGTGTACGCTTCACGCCAACAGCCCGCGCGAATGCCTCGGCCGTATGGAAAACATGATCCTGATGGGCGACATCAAGATCCCCAAGGAAGCGATTTCGCGCCAGATCGCCGAATCGGTCGATCTCATCGTCCAGGTCAAGCGCCTGCGCGACGGTTCGAGGCGGACCACCAACGTCACCGAGGTGATCGGGATGGAAGGCGACGTGATCGTGACGCAGGAACTGTTCAAGTTCGAATATCTCGACGAGAGCGAAGACGGCAAGATCCTCGGCGAGTTCCGCTCGTCGGGCCTGCGGCCCTACACGCTTGAAAAGGCGCGCCAGTTCGGGTTCGACCAGGCCTATCTCGAAGCCTGCCTCTAATCCCTTTTGCTGCACCTGCGAAGGAAATTGACAAAGTTGACACCGGCGAAACCGGCTCGGCAGCTCATTTCCTTCGATCATTCAGCAGGTTGATTGCCACGGGCAAAGTTGACACTCGCCGGGACAAGGCGGCGCGTCACCATAGTTATATTCAGTCTGTCAAAAAGCGACCCGCACTCTCGCAGAGCCGACCCCTGTAGGAAATCCGGTTTTGGTTTAAAGGCTTCCCAGCACCACCGGCAGGCTCATCGCCAGCATCCCACCACCGATCACCACGCTCGCGAGGAACAGCGCGGTCCACGGCATGAACCCGACGCGTTCGAGCCGAGCGAGATTGCGTTTTCTCACGCGCCTGCGCTCGAGCAGCAGTGCCAGCGCGGCAAATAGCCAGAAGGCAAGCCCGGCAAGCGCCATCAGGGCGGCATCGCTCGCAAACAGCAGGGAGGTGACGAGGTCGTGCATATCGTAGGGCGATATGGGCGTTCGGCGCGCTTGCACAATAGGCCGCGCGCCCTAGAGCATCGGATCGAATGGATGGATCGATCGCAAACCCGCGCCCGATGCGCGCACTCGGCTTCCGGCTCGGTTCGGCGGCGGTCCTTTCGGCCATGGTCATGCTGGTCAAGCTGGCTGGAGAAAACGGCGTCCACGTCGCCGAACTGATCTTCTGGCGGCAGGCGATCACGCTGGTCTGCATCACCGTCCTGCTTGCCGTTTGGGGCCGGCTCGCGGTGATCCGCACGCGGCGGATCGGCGCACATATTCGCCGCGCGCTCGTGGGCATTA
>JBFHIF010000129.1:0-5071 GCA_041596595.1 Erythrobacter sp.
GCGTCTCGGCCTCGGCACGCAGCGTCTTTGCCTCGTCGAGCTGCTGCTTGATCTCGGCGATTTTCTTGTCGAGCCCGCCGGTGATCAGGCTGGGGACCTTGAGCCAGAGGAACACGCCGACGAGCACGAGCATCGCCAGCGAAACCCACTGGTAATCTTGGAGATACAGCGCCGAAGGGGCATCATAGCCGGCTTCGGTCGCACCGAGGAGTGTGAGGAAAATCTCAGGCATGAGTCATCGCCTTCTTCACCGCGTCACGCGCTGCGGTCTTGTCGACCGTCCCGCCCGACAGGCGCGCGACGATATCCCGGGTCGCTTCGGCTGCGACCTCCTCGATCTCGGCCATCGCGCTTTCGCGAGCGGCGGCAATTTCAGCCTCAGCGGTCGCGAGCTTGGCATCGAGCCGCTCCTGCGCCTTGGCCAGCTTGGCCTCGGTCGAGGTAGCGGCCGTCTTCTTGGCTTCGGCAATCACCGACTGGGCATGAGCGCGATTTTCGTTTTCGCGCTTACGCCACGCGTCTTCCTGCTCGTTGGCAGCATCGCGCGCAGCCTGTGCAGCGGCAAGGTCATCACCGATCTGCTTGTCCCGCAGCTGGACCGTTCCCATCACCTTGGGAACCATCCCGCGTCCAATGAGGAAGAAGGTGATGCCAAAGAACACCAGCAACCAGAAGACCTGGCTGGAAAGCGTTTCGGCGAGTTGGGCTATCTGGGGCATGGCCTCGGGTCCGGGCTGGCTGTCAGGGATGGCTCCGGCAGAGAGGGGCGAACCATGCGCCCCGCCCTGCCGGCACCATGAATAATCAGGCGACGAAGATCAGGATCATCGCCACGACGAACGCCAGCAGGCCGAGAAGTTCGGCTGCGGCGAAGCCGATGAACAGACGACCCTGCTGGCCGTCGGCTGCACCGGGATTGCGCAGTGCGCTTTCGAGGAACGATCCGAAAACGTTGCCCACGCCGATGGCTGCCATACCGGCACCGATCGCTGCGAGGCCTGCGCCGACGAGCTTGGCTGCTTCTGCTTCCATTTGAAAAACTCCTTTGAATTCAAAACTGTTGCAATGGGAAGGTAAGAACCTGGGTGAAACTTAGTGAAGGTTTTCCGCGTCGTTAATGTAGAGCGAAGTCAGCAGCGCGAAAACATAGGCCTGGATACCCGCGACCAGGATTTCCAGCGCGCTGATCGCGATCATGAGCGCGAAACTCGGAACGCCGATGAAACCGCCATAGACCGCGCCGGCATTGACGCTGTCGATCACGAAGCTCGAAAGCACCTTGAGCAGCACGTGGCCCGCCATCATCGCGACGAACAGACGCAGCGCGAGACTGAACGGACGCACGAGGAAGCTGATGAGCTCGATCACCGGGATCAGCCAGATCAGCCACAGCGGCGTGCCGTGCGGGACGAACAGCGAGAAGAACTTGAAGCCGTGCTTCCAGAACCCGACGACGAGCACGATCGAGAACGACAGCGCTGCGAGCACGCCGGTCACGGTGAAGTGGCTGGTGAAGGTGAACGGATGCAGTCCGAGCACCCCGATCGGCAGCAGGCCGAGCAGGTTGGCGAACAGGATGAACATGAACAGGCTGAAGATGTAGGGCACGTATTTGCGCCCGGCCTTGCCGACATTGGCTTCGAGCATGTCGTCGATGAAGCCGGTCATGCTCTCGACCGCCATCTGCCAGCGCCCGGGCACAAGCTCGCGCTTCATGCCGCCCGCGACGAACACCCACAGCAGGACGACGGTAATCGCCATCCACAGCGCGGAGTTGGTAAACGCGATGTTGAAACCCGCCAGCTCCCAATTTCCCGAGCCGAACAACGGCTCGATCTGGAACTGCTTCATCGGATCGACTTTGCCCTGTTCGGCTGCCACGTCTGGTCGGTCCCTAATAAATTTACGCGGCGAAAACTGCGCCGTTCACCGATCCGCGGGCGGATCGTCAGGGCGCGCATTCGCCGCTCGAATGATGTTCCTGAAGGCGACCGCGATTCCTGCGAACAGGCCGACCAACAGACCCCAGGGCGAGGTTCCGGCCAGCGCATCGAACGCGAAACCGATCACCAAGCCTCCGAAAACCCCTCCGAGAAGGTCGGCCAGAGCACGGTTGCCGGCGCGGTAATTCGCATCGGCTCCCTTGACCTTGGACCGGTTGCGCTCGTCTTCGCGCTCGCGTGCGGCCTTGAGCCGCGCTTCGAGCGCACCGATCCGCGCATCCTCATCGACAGGTTCTCGTGCAGGCTCTTCGTCGCTCATGCCAGCATCCTTCATGAAGGGGTCGCAAGGCACACGCAAAGAAGTGCCCGCCGAGGGCGTGGCCCCCTTAGTAGGGGGTCAATTTCGAGTCAACCGGAAGGGAGCGCTGCGAGGTGCGAAAAAGTTCAGGGGCAACGCGGATCGCGAAAGGGCGCCGCCTGGGTGCGGGTATGCCAGGTGCCATCGGGAGCCTGGTATTTCTCGCCCGGAACGGTGCGCAGAATCGCCTGGCAACCCGATGAGAGCGCGTATTCCTCGAGCGTCGCATTATTCACCTGGGCCTTTTCGGCATAGACGGCGCGGCGCTTGATATTGATGTCGTTTACCAGTCGCTGAAGCGCCGGGGTCGGCGTGCTCACGATCCCGAGATAGCCATCGGGCTTTTCGCCCACGCTGCCATTGGCGCGCGCGGCGGCATAGGCCGGGTCGCGCTGTTGTGCCGCGGCCGGCACAGTGATGATTGCAAGCCCCGCGGCGGCGATGGCCGCAAGGGCGGTAATGCGGCGATAGGTCGTCATCTGGTCCAAAACCTCCTGGTTCGATCGGGAAGAACATGCAGCATCAAAAGATGTCCGCGTTTTCCTCGATCGTGCTGGCAGCGTCTTCTGCCAGCCGGTAAATCACTTCCTGCCGGATATTGATGTTGAGCTCGATCACGATGGGCTCTGAAGGGGCGCTTACGTTGACGCACCCCGAGAGCAGTCCCGTGCCCATCATCGCCATTCCGGCGCAGACCCGTCGGCACGACCGCATCGCTGGCATCCTTTCCATGCCAGTATGTGTGTCACCGGCGCGCATTCGGGTCAATTTCGCATGTCTCATGGCACTTGGTCGCTTTCTGGAGGTTGAACGGCGGGTTCATTCTCGCGCACGGCCCTGGCGGTCGTGCGGTCAGTCTGGGGATCGGAGGGCGGCTCCCGGGGATCGGGCGGAGTGGTGTGATCGAAGGGTGCGCCGGGAACCAGCCTGCCGTCCTCGTTGCGCAGCAAGCCGCGATCGACCGGGTTGCCGAGATATTCGGCGTCGAAGAACGACCGCACCATGGTCGCCAGCTGATAGAAGTTCTGCGAGCGCACATTGATGTTGAACCGGATCGGCAGCTTCGCGATCCGCCGAGTGATGAAGTTCTGTTTGGCGCCCACGCCCTGTGTCACGCCATCGATGCGGAAACTGGTGACGATTTCGCCAGCGAGGCTGCCGTCGAGCCCAACCGCCATCTGCCGGTAATCGAGCGATCGCAGCGCCTGGAACGCGAAATTGGCGATCGCTCCCATGTCCTCATAGGTCAGTTCCCCGATATAGGAGACGTTACCACCGGGCAGGCGGGAGATCAGCAATCCGTCATCGATCGTTCCGTTGCCTCGTTCGTCAAAGGCGATCTGCACGGTGCCATCGAATATCCCCGTGGCGCTGAAATTCGACAGGTTCATCTGCGCGACGAATTGCGCCGCATCGAGCCCGATGACCTCGAAAACATAGCGGACCGGACCGTCCTCGCCATATCGGATATCGACTGGCCGCAGGATCAGTGTTCCACCCATGAACGGCCAGCGAGCATCCCCCACCCGGATCAGGTCCCCGTCGATCAGTGAGAACCGGACCTGGCCTCCGACCACTTCGAGCCCGGGATTGATCGAGGCGATCTCGAGCACCTGATCGGGCGCAGTAGTGAGGCCGAGCAAGTCGGTGAACGTAATTCTGCCCTTCAAGCCCTTGATCGGCCCGAAAGCCGCTGCGAGGTCGAGCTTGTCGGTCGCGAAGGTTCCGGTGCTGGTGACTTCGCCATTTACCCAGCGGATCTCGGCATCGCCCGTAACCGTCCCTTGTGCAAAGGCGACCACACCGAGCGCGAGATAGGTCAGGTCCTGCGGACGCAATTGCTGATCGAAACGGAGGCCGGGCACCGCCAGGTCCGCGTGCCCGCTGCCCGAGGACAGATCGTGCCGGACATCGACCGCGCTCACCAGCCGGCCGCTCGCGGGATGGCGAAGCTGGGCATTCGCGGTAACGATCCCTTCGGAGAGCGCTAGCGTGGCCCCTTGTGCGACCAGCGGTTCGAACCGGGCCCGCGGAATCGAGCGTCCCTCGATCCGTTCGGTCAGCACGAACCGGCCCTCGTCGATGAGCAGGCGCGAATCGCGATAGGCCCAGCGCCCTGCCATTTCGGACAGGTCGAGCGGGACGGCGTCGAGTTTCGCGGTGCCGCCCTCGAAGGTTCCGCCCAGCCCATCGCGGGATTCGCCGCGCAGCGTTTGCGCGGTGAGCCGCACCGCCCTCCCCTCGGTCCCGATTACGACGACGAGGTCGCTCAGGCGGAACCCGTCGGAGGTGGAGAAACTCGCGCGCGCAGCCCTGAGCCGCGTAGGCGATCCGGCGAGGCGTCCATCGAGCGAAAGCGCGCGCGTGGTAACATCGATGTCGAGCCGGTCACCATATCGCACGATCGCCCCGCCTTTCGCAGGACATAGCACCAGAGAGCGACCGGAAAGTTCGAGGTTGGCATAGGAGAGGTTGCCGAAGCGCATCTCGGTGCACCGCGACCACAGGACAAGCCCGCCGCGCGGAGACCACGCCCCCTCGATCGGCAGGCGCAGGTTCGATATTCGTCCGCCTGGCAGCGGCCCGCTTGCGGTGGCCATGCCGCTTACGAGGTAGCCTCCGCCCGATCGGGGCTGCAAGTGCAGCCGGGGAACCGCAAGTCGGCTTGTGCCGGCGGTATATTCTTGCATCGCGAGGCGCAGCCCCACGCCGCCGCCGCGCGCGCGCTCCATCCGGCCCGTCAGGCGGGGAAGGCCTTGCCCTCCGGTCA
>JBFHIF010000130.1:0-5065 GCA_041596595.1 Erythrobacter sp.
TGATCGTCCGACGTCCCGGCCGATCTACCATGCCTGGTATGTCGCTGTCTGGGTCGTAATCCCGGTTCTTCTGTTCGTGGTGACGTGGTCGGCAATCGTACCTGAACTCGTCATGCAAAGCGTCCTCGCCTCCCCCGAGGCAGCCGCACTGCCGGAATTCGGGTTCGAGCGCGATTCCTGGCTGGGAGAGGCCCGCGCGGTGGCGCATGGCGATGCCATCAGCGTCTTCAACCAGAACGCCGCGCCGCTTGTCGAACCATTCCGCGAGGCAATCTCGCGCTACAACCTCCTCGGCATCGTGATCACGCTGGTGATTGGATTTGCGGGCGGCGCCTTTGCCTTCACGCATCTGCGCCCCGATTTCCGCGCACGCACGCGTGTCGAACGCTTCGTGATGACGGTTCTGCTGATCGCATCGCTCGTCGCCATCCTCACCACGTTCGGCATCTTTGTCAGCTTGGTTTTCGAGACATTCCGGTTTTTCAGCATCGTCTCACCGATCGACTTTTTCTTCGGCACCTTCTGGGGGCCGGATCCGATGAGCGCGGCGGACAGCCCCGACGGGTCACGTTATGGCGCGATCCCGCTGTTCTGGGGAACCTTGTTCATCGGGGCGATCATCGCGATGATCGTGGCGATCCCGCTCGGCCTGATGAGCGCGATTTATCTGACCCAATATGCCGATCCCCGGCTGCGCAAGTGGGTAAAGCCGGCGCTGGAGATCCTCGCGGGCGTCCCGACGGTGGTCTACGGCTATTTCGCCGCGCTCACGGTTGCGCCTGCCATTCGCGATGCTGCCGTGGCCCTGGGGATTTCCGGCGCGTCGACCGAAAGCGCTCTGGCGGCAGGCGTCGTCATGGGGGTTATGATCATACCCTTCGTCTCCTCGATGGCTGACGATTCCATCGCCGCGGTTCCCCGCGCCATGCGCGACGGAAGCTACGCCATGGGGGCGACCAAATCCGAAACGATCAAGCGCGTGCTGTTTCCGGCCGCACTGCCGGGGATCGTGGCCGGGGTCATGCTCGCCGTCAGCCGTGCGATCGGCGAAACCATGATCGTGGTCATGGCCGCATCGACCGCCGCCAACCTGTCGGCCAATCCCCTCGACCGGATGACCACGGTAACGGTTCAGATCGTCAAGCTGCTGACCGGCGAACAGAGCACCGAACATCCGACCTATCTCAGCGCATTCGCGCTCGGCTTCACGTTGTTTCTCGTGACCTTGCTGCTCAACGTGATTGCCCTGCGCGTCGTCAAACGGTTCCGCGAAGCTTATGAGTGACACTCTCGCCCCCCCTGCGGCTGGATCGCCCTCTCACGCCAGGCTCGGCCCGACGCGCACGCCCGAATTCGAGGCGCGGCTCGCCAAGCGCTACCGCCGGGAACGCAATTTCAAGCGGATGGGACAGGGAGCGATCCTTTTCTCGGTCGCGGTTCTGGTGTTTCTCCTGGTCAACATGTTCACCAACGGGATCGGTGGATTCCAGCGCGCCGAACTGGCCGTGACGATCAATCTTCCCGAAAGCGGCATCAGCGGCGATGCCAATTCGCTGCGCTCGCCCGGAGCACTCCAGTCGCTCGAGATGCAGGGCCTCGACGGGATCGTCCAGTTCTACGCCGAACGCGACCTTGGGGAAGAGGCCGCTGCCGAACTGAGCGGCGAAGCCTGGCGCGACGTGGCGGCGGCGCTCGCTGCGAACCCCGAATTGATCAAGCAGGAGCATACGTTCCACTTGCCTGCATCCTCCGATCTCGCCTCGGCGCTTGCAGGCGAAAGTTCGCCCGAGATGCGCGACCTGGCGCAGCGGCTCGTCGCGCAGGACAAGCTGTCGAAGAACTGGGACTGGGGTTTCTTCGCCCGTTCGGACGCGACCAGTCCGCAGGCTGCCGGGATTTGGGGCGCGCTCAAGGGCTCGATGCTGACGATGGTCGTCACGTTCCTGCTCGCATTCCCTATCGGGGTGCTCGCCGCGCTTTACCTCGAAGAATACGCCCCCAAGAACCGCTGGACGGACCTGATCGAGGTTTCGATCAACAACCTTGCAGCTGTTCCTTCGATCATCTTCGGACTGCTGGGGCTCGCCGTCTTCCTGTGGCTGTTCCCGAACCTGCGCTCCGCCCCTCTGATCGGGGGCATGACCCTTGCCCTCATGACCATGCCGGTCATCGTGATTTCGGGGCGCAACGCGGTCAAGGCGGTGCCACCATCGATCCGCGACGGGGCGCTCGCAATCGGTGCTTCGCCGGTGCAGGTCGTGTTCCACCACGTGTTGCCTCTCGCCATGCCGGGCATGCTGACAGGCACGATCATCGGAATGGCCCGTGCGCTCGGCGAAACCGCTCCGCTTCTGCTGATCGGGATGCGCGCTTTCGTCGCCACCCCGCCGGATGGTTTTACCTCACCCTCGACGGTGCTGCCGATGCAGATCTTCCTGTGGTCAGATGAAATCGACAGCGGGTTCGTCGAACGCACGAGCGCCGCAATCATCGTCCTATTGCTGTTCCTCCTCGTGATGAACGGCCTCGCCATCTACCTCCGCAACAAATTCGAGAAGACCTGGTGACTGTCATTCACGAAAAACTCGTAGACACCGACGCCAAGATGCGCGCGCGCGATGTCACGGTCTATTACGGCGACAAGAAAGCGATCGATAACGTTTCGATCGACATTTCGCCCAAATACGTGACCGCGTTCATCGGCCCGTCGGGCTGCGGCAAGTCGACATTCCTGCGCTGCTTCAATCGCATGAATGACACGATCCCCGCGGCTCGGGTCGAAGGAACGATCGAACTCGACGGCGAGGACATCCATTCCAACGTGATGGATGTCGTGCAGTTGCGTGCCCGTGTGGGAATGGTTTTCCAGAAGCCGAACCCGTTTCCCAAGTCGATCTACGACAACATCGCCTACGGCCCCAAGATCCACGGTCTTGCGGAGAAAAAGCCCGATCTCGATGCGATCGTCGAACGATCGCTTACCCGCGCGGGCCTGTGGGACGAGGTCAAGGACAGGCTCGAGGATTCGGGCACCGCTCTTTCCGGTGGCCAGCAGCAGCGCCTTTGCATCGCACGCGCGATTGCCGTCGATCCCGAAGTGATCCTGATGGACGAGCCCGCGTCTGCGCTCGACCCGATCGCGACCGCCAAGATCGAGGAACTGATAGACGAGCTCTCGGGACGTTACGCGATCGTTATCGTCACGCACTCCATGCAACAGGCTGCGCGCGTTTCGCAGCGGACCGCATTCTTCCATCTCGGAAAAATGGTGGAATACGGCCCCACTTCGGATATCTTCACCAATCCTATCGAAGAACGCACGAAGGATTATATTACAGGGCGTTACGGCTAATGGCAGAGCATACCGTCAAGGCATTCGACGAGGACATCACCCGGCTGCGCGGCCTGATCGCGGAGATGGGTGGCTTGGCCGAAGTGGCTATCCAAGAAGCTCTGGATTCACTGGTTCGCGGTGACCAGGAACTTGCGGCGGGGGTCGTGAAGCGCGACAAGAAGATCGACGCGCTCGAAAGCGAAGTGGACAAGCTCGCGGTGCGCATCATAGCCTTGCGCGCCCCGATGGCTGATGACTTGCGCGAAGTGATCGCCGCATTGAAGATCGCGGGGGTCGTCGAACGGATCGGCGATTATTCGAAGAATATCGCCAAGCGCGTGGGAGCGATCGAGGGTCGTGACCGGTTCGAACCGCTGACCTTGCTGCCGGCAATGGGCGAAGTTGCCGGCGAAATGGTCCACGATGTGCTGACCGCCTACGCAGCGCGCGACGCCGATCTTGCCCGCGAGGTCATCGCAACGGATGCCAAGGTCGATGCCTTCTACAACAGCATCTTCCGTAACCTTGTCAGTCACATGGTTGAAAATCCCGCGACGATTTCGAGTGCCGCGCAATTGCTGTTCGTCGCACGAAATCTCGAGCGGATTGGTGACCACGCCACCAACGTCGCCGAGATGGTGCATTATGCGGCAACCGGAACCTATCCGCCTGAAGAGGAGCGACCCTGACCCGACACCGGATGTCGGCCCGACCGCATCCGCGCTGATGCTCAGGATTAGTCCGAACCGCAAATGGTGGTTTGCCGCGAGACTGGGGAGACATTCCGATTATGTCCGCAGCCAAGCTGCTTCTCGTTGAAGACGACAAGTCGCTGAGCGATCTGCTCGAATATCGCTTCCAGAAGGAGGGCTACGCCGTTCGCACGACCAGCGATGGCGACGAGGCGCTCATCCTTGCCAGCGAGGAAGTCCCCGACCTCGTCATCCTCGACTGGATGGTCGAAGGCACGAGCGGGATCGAAGTCTGCCGCCGTCTCCGCCGCAACATAGCCACTGCGCACGTTCCGATTATCATGCTGACCGCTCGCGAAACGGAGGACGACCGGGTGCGCGGACTGGAAACGGGCGCCGACGATTACCTCACCAAGCCGTTCTCGCCGAGAGAACTGCTCGCCCGCGTCGCGGCGGTCATGCGAAGAATTCGTCCCGTTCTGGCAGGCGAGACGATTCAAGCAGGCGATCTCAGCCTGGATCCTGTTGCGCACAAGGTTCTGCGCGCCGGAGAGGAGCGAAAGCTCGGCCCGACCGAATATCGGCTACTCCGGTTCTTCATGGAAAGCCCGGGCCGGGTGTTCAGTCGGCATCAGCTGCTCGATGGGGTCTGGGGAATCGACTCTGATATCGATCTTCGGACCGTCGACGTGCACATTCGGCGGTTGCGCAAGGCGATCGCATTAGACGGTGCGAAGGATCCGATCCGCACGGTGCGCTCTGCGGGTTATGCGCTTGAACCTGTCGGGACGCAGCGCGCCTAGCGACACACGCCTGACCAGCGCGATTGCTGGTCCAGGTGGAAATGATCGCCATGGGCGGCATTGTAGTCCGGCGAGAGAACGGTAGCGAAGAAGCCACACGCACCATCGCGCACCTCGCGAAGAAATCGTCGGTGCCGTTCGTCGCCGTTCCAGTCTGCGAGCACGCTGATGCGCGTTCCGTCCTCGAGCACGAAGGCCGCGATGTCGATCGCGTTGGCGCTCGCATGTTCGCTCCA
>JBFHIF010000131.1:0-5037 GCA_041596595.1 Erythrobacter sp.
CGGGCGCGAAATCGCCGTGACCGCCCTCGGTCGCCTGGACACGGTAGGTCCCGTCTGGACGGCGATAGAAATAGGCGACCCCCAGGCCCGTGCCCGGCCCCAACACGCTGATCGTGCCGGTCGAGGCGAAGGGTTCGTCGGGACCCGCGAGATGGATAAACTGGTCCGCAGGTGCGCGCGCCGCCGCATGGGCCACCGCTTCGAAATCGTTGACGATCGTGTGGCGCGCGCAGCCGAGCTTTTCGGCGATCAGCGGCGGGCGCAGGATCCACGGATTGTTGGTGAAGCGGATGAGGTCGGGATTGACCGGCCCGGCGACCGCCATTGCGACCCCGTCCGGCAGCGTGCCGCCCATCCTTCCACGGTAATCCTCCCACGCGGTCTGAAAACTGGCGTGGTCATCGGTGTGGAGCGTCACCGGCTCGCCCAGCGCGATGTCTCCATCTGCACCGATATCGGCAATGGCGAAACGGGCGTGCGTGCCGCCGATATCGACTGCGACGATCTGGGTTGCATCACTCATCGGATCAAAGCCCCGCGCTTGCCAGCACTGGCGACGCGCCCTTTTCGGCACCATCGGCGTGCATCTGGAACAATCGGTACATCTCGCGTCCCACGCCCCATTCGGGCTGGGGATCGGGAACGGCATCGCGGCTTTCCAGATCGGCCGAACAGGACAGTTCGCCGGTCTCTGCGCAGACCTTCACGATATCGCCATCGCGCAGCCGCGCAAGCGGTCCGCCGCCAAGCGCTTCGGGCGTGCAATGGATCGCCGCGGGGACCTTGCCGCTCGCCCCGGACATCCGCCCGTCGGTGACCAGCGCGACCTTGTGTCCGCGATCCTGAAGCACCGCGAGCGAAGGGGTGAGCGAGTGAAGCTCGGGCATTCCGTTGGCGCGCGGCCCCTGGAAGCGCACCACCACGACGACGTCGCGGTCGAGTTCGCCTTGCTTGAAGGCGACGACCACGTCGCGCTGGTTCTCGAACACCCGGCACGGCGCCTCGACCGTCCAGCGTTCGCGCGCCACCGCCGAAGACTTGAAGCAGGCGCGGCCCAGATTGCCAGAGACCAGCCGCATCCCGCCATCGGCAAGGAACGGGTCGGTCGCCGGGCGCAGCATCGTGTCATCGCGGCTTTGTTCGACCGTGTGCCAGTCGAGCGCCTCGTCATCGCCCATCACCGGCTCGGCGGTATAGGCCTCGAAACCGCCCTCCCAGACGGTGAGGATGTCGCGGTGCGCCAGCCCTTCCTCGAGCAAAGCGTGAGCGACATAGGCCATCCCGCCCGCGCTGTGGAAATGGTTCACGTCGCCAGAGCCATTGGGATAGACCCGCGCCAGAAGCGGGACGACCGAGGACAATTCGGAAAGGTCGGTCCAGTCGATCACGATGCCAGCGGCGCGCGCCATTGCCGGGATGTGGATCGCGTGGTTGGTCGATCCGCCGGTCGCGAGCAGCCCGATCGCGGCGTTCACGATCGCCTTTTCATCGACCACCTGCGCGAGCGTGCGCTCGCTCGTTCCTGCCAGCGCGGCGATGCGGTGAACCGCGGCGCGGTCGAGCGCCTGGCGCAGCTTGGTTCCCGGCTGGACGAACGCGCTGCCGGGCACGTGGAGCCCCATCATTTCCATCATCATCTGGTTGGAATTGGCGGTCCCGTAGAATGTGCAGGTGCCGGGCGAGTGATATGAACCCAGCTCGCTTTCGAGCAATTCGTCGCGGCCGATCTCGCCGCTGGCATATTTCTGCCGGGTCGCCTGTTTCTGCGCGTTGGAAATGCCGCTCGGCATCGGGCCGGAGGGCACGAAGATCGCGGGCAGGTGTCCGAAGCGGAGGCATCCCATCAAGAGGCCCGGCACGATCTTGTCGCAAATGCCGAGCGCGGCGACCCCGTCATACATCTGGTGCGACAGCGCGATCCCGGTCGACTGGGCGATGATATCGCGGCTGAACAGCGACAGCTCCATCCCGTCCTCGCCTTGCGTTACCCCGTCGCACATCGCCGGGGTCCCGCCGGCGACCTGCGCCGTCGCGCCGACTTCGCGGGCGTAGATCTTCATCCGGTCGGGATAGCGACCATAGGGCTGATGCGCGGACAGCATGTCGTTATAGGCGCTGACGATGCCGATATTGGGGCCACGGCGGTTCTTCATCGCCTCCTGGTCCTCGAGCGCGCCGGCAAAGGCATGGGCGAGGTTGGAGCAGGCGATATCCTTGTGTTCGGGCCTGCGATCGGCCTCGCGCCGCATCAGATCGAGATAGGCGGCGCGGCTGTCTCGCGAATTGGCGATGATGCGCTCGGTGACGCGGTGGATCGTATCGTGCAGCGGTTTACTCATGCCAGCTCACTCCGTCGCGTTCGGCCAGCGCGATCGCGGCGCTCGGGCCCCACGACCCCGCGCTGTAGGTCTTGCAGGTCACGCCCGCCCGATCCCAGGCTTCGCGGATCGCATCGACCCAGTGCCATTGGGCCTCGACCTCGTCGCGGCGCACGAACAGGGTCTGGTCGCCCTGGATCAGGTCGAGCAGCAGCCTTTCATAGGCGATCCGGCGATGCACCCCGACAAAGGCATCGGGCATGGTGATCGCGAGCGGGACTTCGCGAAGGCGGACCCCGTCGATCCCCAAGCCGGGCACCTTGGCCATCAGCGAAAGCGTGACGTTTTCCTCGGGCTGGATACCGATCAGCAGGTGATTGGGCTGCATCGTCGCGCCCATCTGTTCGAAGATCGAGTGCGGCACGCAGCGGAACTTGACGAGGATCTCGGTCACCCGCTCGGGCAGCCGCTTGCCGGTGCGAAGGTAGAAGGGCACGCCCTTCCAGCGCCAGTTGTCGACATGCGCCTTGATCGCGACGAAGGTTTCGGTGTCCGATGCCTTGCCCAGTTCCTCGTCATAGCCGGGGACCGCCTGGCCATCGATCGCGCCGGCGCGATATTGCCCGCGCACGGTCTCGCCCGGCTCGACCTCGCGCAGCGCGCGCAGCACCTTGACCTTTTCGTCGCGCACCGCGGTCGCATCGAAGCTGGTCGGGGGTTCCATCGCCACCAGCGCGAGCAATTGCAGCATGTGGTTCTGCACCATGTCGCGCAACGCGCCGGCATCGTCGTAGAACTCGACCCGGCCTTCGAGCCCGACGGTCTCGGCCACGGTGATCTGGACGTGCTCGATATAGTTCGAATTCCACAAGGGCTCGAACAGGATGTTGGCAAAGCGCAGCGCGAGCAGGTTCTGCACCGTCTCCTTGCCGAGATAATGGTCGATCCGGAAAATCCGGTCTTCGCTGAACGCCTCGGCCACCGCATCGTTGATCGCGCAGGAGGACTCAAGGTCGGTGCCGAGCGGCTTTTCAAGCCCGATCCGCACGTTTTCGCCCGCCAGCCCGGCATGTTTCAGCCCCTTGATCGTCGGGCCGAACAGGCTCGGCGCGGTCGACAGGAAGATCGCGAGCCCCCCGTCGCCTTCGTCACTGGTCGAGGGATCGACCTTCGCGGCGAGCGCATCGAACCCTTCGAGCGTGGTCGCGTCGAGCGGCTGGTAGCGCAGCCGGTTGAGGAAATCCGCCATGCCGCCGCGCCGGTCATCGGGGAGATAGGTCTCGAGCGCCTCGCGCGCCATCTCGCGGAACTCGCCGTCATCCATCTCGCTTCGCGCGGTTCCGATGATGACGAGGTCCTCGTGCAGGAGACCGTCGGCATCGAGCGCGCAGAGGCTGGGCAGCAGCATCCTGCGCGCAAGGTCACCGGTGGCTCCGAAAAGGAGCAGGCGGTCAGCGGAAATTGCCTTTGCGGCCATGTGGTTCTTCCCCCGATGGTCGTGCACTCTCGGCGCAATTCTCGACATTGTTATGCACCAGTCCTAGCGCGCTGCACCATACTCGGCCATAGGGCTGCATAGCTATTCAGCAGAGGCGCCCGAAAGGGAGGGGACGCACGCGATGGAAACGCCGCAACGACCGGGACGGGTGACGAGCTTTGATGTCGCCGAACGCGCCGGGGTGAGCCAGTCGACCGTCAGCCGCGCGCTGTCGGGATCGTCGGTGATCAGCGAACCGACCCGCGACAAGGTGATCAAGGCGGCTCAGGACCTGGGCTATTTCGTCGATGAACGCGCCGCGCGGCTCAGGCGCGGCCATACCGGCACGCTCGCGACCGTGGTGATCTGCAATCCGGGCGGCGGCGCGCGTGACGTCAACCCGTTCTCCTATGCGCTGCTGGGCGGCATCTGCGCTGCTGCGGCCGAACGTGGGCTCGAAGTGCTGGTCTCGCTGCAGGCGGACGAGGACAAGCTGTTCGGCCATTATGTCGAGCGTGGCCAGGCCGAGGGGCTGATCGTGATCGGGACCACCGCCAATCGCCCCGCCTGGGATTATTACCGCAAGATCGGCGAAGTCACCCAGCCGGTCGCCTTCTGGGGGTCTCCGCTGGGCGATCTCGACTGGGTGTCGAGCGACAACGAGGCGGGTGCGAGGCTCGCCGCAGAACATCTGGTCGAGCGCGGCGCGCGCGACCTGGTCTGCATCGGATCGCGCACCAGCGCGCAGCGACAATTCGCCGAGCGGGTCGACGCGTTCCTCGATCGTGCCCGCGAACTGGGCGCCAATGCGCGGCTGGCGGAAATAGAGCCGGGCGCGGCGCGGCGCGCGCAGGGCGAGGCCGCGACCCGCGCGCTGATCGAGGAAGGCGCGCGCTTTGACGGGATTTTCGCGGTCTGCGACGCGCTCGCCTTCGGAGTGATGGAAGCGCTGCAGGCGGCCGGCCGGACGATCCCCGGCGATGTTCGGTTGGTCGGGTTCGACGGGGTTCCTGCGGGCCGCGTGACCACACCTCCGCTCACCACGATCGAACCCGATCTCGATCAGGCCGGGCGATTGCTGGTCGAGGCTGTCAGCGAGCATGGCGAGCGTCCGCGCGTGCGGCGGGTCCCGGTGCGATTGCTGGTGCGCGCGAGTAGCTGAACGGGCGCGAAAGCGGGCCAAACCGGCGCTTGCCCGCCGCAAGTCAGACCTGACGCACCGATATCGTTTTCGACCGGAAC
>JBFHIF010000132.1:0-4997 GCA_041596595.1 Erythrobacter sp.
CGGGCGCGACCACCACGTGACAGGTCGAACACGCCATCTGCCCTTCGCAGGTGCCTTCGAGCGGGAGGCCCGCCGCCTGGGCGAGCCGCAGCAGGTTGTCACCCGGTTCGCCCTCTGCGCCAACCGTGTTTCCGTCCGGGTCGATGAAGGTCACTTTCACCGTCTCGCTCACAGCCCCTGCTCCCTGGCGGCATCGTTGATGATCTTCGCCCCGCGTTCGAGATCCTCGAGCGCGGTATAGCGTCCCCAGCCGACCCGGATCGAGGACTTCGCCTCGGCATCGGAAAGGCCGATCGCCTTGAGCACATGGCTGGTCTTGCCCGATCCGCTGGCACACGCGCTCCCAGCAGAGAACATGACCTCACGGCACTCGCTCATCAGCCGCGCGACATCGAGGCCATCGCGGCGGATATTGAGATTGCCGTGCCAGCGCGCGTCCTCTGCCCCGTTGAGCGTCCAGTCGCTGAACAATTCGCGCGCGCGCTTCCACAATTGCTCGATATGCTCGTGATCCTCTTCCTTGCGCTCCTTGGCGAGGCTGGCCGCAGCGCCCATGCCCGCCACCAGTGCAGGCGAAAGCGTGCCCGATCTCTTGCCTTCCTGAAGACCGCCGGTAATCTGCGGATCCAGCTCGACCCCGTCGCGCACCCACAGCGCGCCGATCCCCTTAGGACCGTGGAACTTGTGCGCGCTGATCGCGATCATGTCCGCCTGGGTCACCTCGATCTTGCCATAGGCCTGCACCGCATCGACGAGGAACAGCGCGTTCGCTTCCTTCGCCTTGCGATGCCAGTCGACAGTGGGCTGGATCGTCCCGATCTCGTTGTTGACCGCCATCACCGCGATCAGTCGGGTATCCGCGGGCACATCCTGGTTCGTGTTGCACTGCCCCTCTTTCGAGACGTTGAGGATATGCGGCGCGCCCAGAGCCTTCGCGGTATCAAACACCGCGGCGTGTTCGATCGCCGAAATCGAGATGGAGCCGCCCTTGCCACTCCCGCGCATGGCGAGGTTGATCGCCTCACAGGCATTGCCGGTGAAAATCACCTTGCCGCCCGGCGGAAGGAGAGCCGCGACCTGTTCGCGCGCGAGTTCTACCGCCGCCTTGGCCTGTCGTCCCATCGGGTGGGGCGAATGCGGGTTACCGAAACCGGTCCCGTCAGGCCCGTCAAGCCAGCGCAGCATCGCATCGCGCGCTTCGGGCGCCAGAGGAGTTGTGGCCTGATAGTCGAGGTAGATCATGTCTTGGCAAGCTCCGCCCATGTTCGTGTGAATTGGTCTATCTGCGCGGCGGTGGTGGTCCAACCCGCGCTGATCCGAATGGTGTTGGCAGCGATATCCGCGTCGAGCGCCATCGCGGCGAGGACGTGGCTCGTCTTCATCGTTCCGCTCGAACACGCGCTGCCTTGGCTTACGGCCATTCCCGCCATGTCGAACCGCATAACCTGTGCGCTTCCCGACATTGCGGGCATCGAGAGCGCGTGGATCAGTCCGGTCGGGGCGGACAGGCGATCGGCGAGCCAGACGCCGCCTGCCGCGCGGCAAGTCTCGGCCAGCACGTCGAATGCGGCCCCGATCTCGTCGGAGAGGTAAGGGTCATGCGCCGCCTCGAGCGCGGCAGCCATGCCGAGCGCTCCCGGCAGGTTTTCGGTCCCGCGCCGGTATCCCCGCTCGTGCCCGCCCGATGGC
Organism: Erythrobacter sp.; assembly: GCA_041596595.1. Classification (GTDB taxonomy): domain Bacteria; phylum Pseudomonadota; class Alphaproteobacteria; order Sphingomonadales; family Sphingomonadaceae; genus Erythrobacter. The sequence continues at coordinate 1,690 of JBFHIF010000132.1, forward strand.
TCGATCATCGCGTAATCGCGGACCAGAAGCACGCCGATCCCGATCGGTCCGCCGAACTTGTGCGCCGAGAGGACCGCGAGGTCGCATTCGGGCAGGTCGATCTTGCCCGCGCTCTGCGCGCAGTCCGCGAGCAGCCACCCGCCCGCATCGCGCACGATCGCGCCGATCGCGGCCAGATCCTGCGCGTTGCCGGTTTCCGAATTGACGTGCTGGACCGCGACCAGCGGATGTTCGCGCTGGACCGCTTCGCGAAGCCCATCGAGATCGAGCGCGCCGTCCGGCCTCACAGGCAGGCGCTCGGCCTCGGGCGCGGCCTTCAGGATCGCGTCGTGCTCGACCGCGCTGACCAGCCGCGCTCCGACCTTCGCCGACTGCAGGGCAAGGCTGGCCGCTTCGCTCGCCCCGCTGGTGAAGATCAGTTCGCCATCCCAGCCGAGCGCGGCCTTGATCCGCTCCCGTGCGTCCTCGAGCGCGGCTCTTGCCTTGCGCCCTTCGCCATGCGGGCTCGAAGGGTTCGCCCAGAGTTCGAACCCCTCATCCATCGCGGCTTTCGCTTCCGCGCGCAGCGGCGAGGTGGCAGCGTGGTCGAGATAGATGCGCTCAGCGATGGGTGACGCTCACAAAAAATTGCGAATTTTGCATGCGGCCTTATATAGACCGCGCGTCCAACCGCGCCACCCGGCGCGCGCGCCATCCACATCTAGCAAGGTCAGCTAATGCCGTCAGTCATCTTCCCCGGCCCCGAAGGTCGTCTCGAAGGTCGTTTCTCGCCGCCCCCGCGCCCGCGCGCACCGGTCGCGATGATCCTCCATCCGCACCCCGAAGGCGGGGGCACGATGAATGACCGTATCGTTCAGCGGCTCTACAAGACCTTTGCCGATCGCGGTTTTGCCACGCTGCGATTCAATTTCCGCGGAGTCGGGCGCAGCCAGGGCAGTTTCGACAACGGGATCGGCGAACTTTCGGACGCGGCCAGTGCGCTCGACTGGGTCCAGTCGATCCATCCCGAAGCGCAGACGACTTGGGTCGCGGGCTACAGCTTTGGCGCGTTGATCGGGATGCAGCTCCTGATGCGCCGCCCCGAAGTGCGTGGCTTCATCTCGGTCGCGCCGCCGGCCAACATGTACGATTTCTCGTTCCTCGCCCCGTGCCCGGCATCGGGCATCTTCATCCAGGGCGCGGCGGATACCGTGGTGCAGCCCGGAGCGGTGCAGAAGCTGGTCGACAAGCTGCGCACCCAGAAGCACATCACGATCCATCACGAGGAAATCCCGCGCGCCAACCACTTCTTCGAAAACGAGATCGAGGAACTGATGGGCTCGGTCGACAATTACCTCGACTTCCGGCTCTCGCCGGACTGCCCGATTAAGTAGAAAGGATCTGGCGGGGGCCCCGCAGCGGCGCCCCCCGCTGGTTGGTCGGGGACGAACCGCCGATCAGTTGCGTTCCCTTTCCTTGAGCGCCTCGAGATAGGCGAGCAGATTGGCGATATCGTCGTCTTCGAACACGAAGACGGGCATCTGCATCGAATGGCCGACCTGCACCCCGCGCTCGAAAGAGGCCTCCACCGCCCAATCGGGCAGACGGTGCGCTGCGCGGCGGAGGCTCGGCGCGTCCGGATGAGGCGAAACGCCATCATCCAGCGCATGGCAACCAGCGCAGTTCGCTGCGGCAAAAGCTTCGCCCTTGGCTGCACTTTCGGAGAGCGCGTTCGCATCGCGTTCCGTCACGCAGGCTGCGAGAAGCAGCGGAGCGGCGAGAATGGTAAGACGCTTGAGCAAGATGTGACCCCCCCTTTTTCCAGCGCATCACTGTATCGCAGCGTGAGCGGAATAAACAAGTGGACCTATCGACAGTGTTCGCCGCAAGCTTTTACAAACGGGTACGCAGCAGACACACCCATTTGTAGCACGTCAGGCGCGCTAATCGGTCTGAGAAGCCTGCATACACGCGACGAAGTGCTCGAGGGCAGGCTCCCGCGCCGAATCCTCGCGTACAGCCGCGCCGATGGTGAAACGGAAATCGTCAGGAAGCGGAATGGCCTCCAGTTCACCGCTGGAGACCAGACGCCTGGCGATGCTTTCCGGCAAGGCGCTCAAGAGGTTGCTTTGCTTGACCAATTCGATGCACGCCGTCTGGCTCATGAGACGGTAACGCGGAGCCCCCTTGCCTTCTACCAGGTGACGCAGTTTCTCCGGCAGGAATGCTTCGAACGAGCGGCTGACCGCCAGCACCCAGTCGTAATTCAGGAGGAGGTCCTTGAGCGAACCTGATTGCGATGCGACCGGCGCACCGCTGCGGTGGATTATGCAATAGGGTTCGTCGATCACCCTGACGACATGCATTGTTTCCCTGTGCGGCATCATGGCGAAACTGGTTTCGTGATAGATCAGTATCTGCGCCCGGCGCTGCCACAGCTCCTCCGCAGCAAGATGCGCCTCGAGGGAAGCGACGTTGATTTTGGTGTGCGGATAGCTACGCGAAAATTTCAGGATCGCCGGGTGGATAAACGCTTCGATCGCGCCTGATCCGCACAATATCGTGAGCTCGGACCCGTCTGCCGTCACGGAATTGCGCACGTCCGCGACGCGAGCAAGAAGTTCGACCGCCTGCGGGTAGAGCTTCTTCCCGGCCTCGGTCGAGACCACGCTCCGGGTTGTACGATGGAAGAGCCGCGTTCCCCAATTAGCCTCGAGCGTCTTGATGCTCTTGGTCACCGCTGAATGGGTCAGCCTCAGTTCCGCGGCCGCAGCCGAAAAACTCGACAGACGGTAGACGGCTTCGAAATGCCGCAGAAGGCGTAACTCGTCCATATGTTCTTGAGGGTAACAATTTCGCGACGCTTATTCAATTTATCTCAAGGAAGCTTTCCTGTACGCCTTGACAGGAAGGGTGAGGAAAAAACCTTTCGGGACGTAACGTTGTCGTCGGGCCGTGCAAACACGTGCCCGGCGACAATTTTTTTGGCGGCGAGCCCGCGATCGCGATATCGGTCAAGACTGGTCGCTCGCGCCGATTGTGTGCAATTGGCTCGATCGCGCAGCCGGATCGCCACCGACGAATGCACCCTATCCCTCTTCTACAGCCGCAGCCTGTTCGGCGGGCGAGGTTCCATCTTCGGTGGGCACCGTCCAGATCAGGACGTTGGCGATCGCGATCAGCGCCAGCAGCACCATCAAGGCCGGCTGCTTGAACGCGCCGGTGCGCCGCCACAGGAAGAACGCCCCGGCCAGCAGCGCCAGAGCCGCCAGCATCACGATCGATAGCACCATGTCCGTCACGTTTCCTCCGGTCTTGCGCTCCCGCGC
>JBFHIF010000133.1:0-4981 GCA_041596595.1 Erythrobacter sp.
AGACCCCGATCGCTCCCGATCTGGCGAGCCCGTCGACCGAGATCCTCGCTCTCGAGGAAGAGCGGCACCGGCGAATGACCATTCCGGTCACGATCGCCGGGTCCGGTCCCTACGATTTCCTGATCGACACCGGCAGCCAGGCGACCGCGGTCACTCATCATATTGATCGCGAGCTCCTGCTGCCGCGCCTGAGGATGGCGCAACTAGTGGGCATGGCAAGCATCAGGCCCGTCCAGGTGGTCGAGGTCAACGACCTGGTCGTAGGCACGCACACGATCCACAACATCTCCGCCCCGATCCTCCACCGGGCCTATGTCGGAGCCGACGGGATCATCGGCCTCGACAGCCTCCAGGACTTCCGCGTGCTGATCGACTTCCGCAAGGAGACGATCGCGCTGCAGGACATCACCAAGCACCATTCGCGCTCAGGATTCGAGATCGTCGTCAATGCCCGGCAGAAACTCGGCCAATTGCTCATTACCGATGCACTGGTCGAAGGTGTGCGTGCGGTGGTGATCATCGACACCGGCGCGCAATCGAGCCTTGGCAACGGGGCGCTGCGCGATGCGATCCGCGCCCGCCGCGCATCCGAAGTGCTCACCATGGACGTCAACGGGGTGACCCTGGTCACCGATCTCTCTCAAGTTCGCAGTCTCGATATCCAGGGCCTGAGACTGAATGATGTTCCGCTGACCTTCGCCGACGCCCCGGCCTTCGAGGTGCTCGGCCTCAAGGATACCCCGGTGCTTTCGCTCGGAATGCAGCACCTCAAGCTGTTTGATCGGGTGGCGATCGATTTCGCCAAGCAGCGGATCCTGTTTGACCTTCCGCGCGATGTCGCCCGAGCGATGCGGCGGGTCAATCAGAGTAATTATGTGGGACGGCGGCGTTAGCGCGGATCCCGCGAAACTTGCCTCCGGGCACGCCGCGCCCCACATGACCGGGTACGATGCCACCCGATACAGTCTCCTCCGATCGCCCGGCGAGCAAGCCCGCGAGCGAAGGATGGGCCACGCTTCGCCGCTTCCTGCCCTATCTCTGGCCTGCCGATAACCGGGCACTGCGCGCCCGGATCGTTCTCGCGCTCGGTTTCGTGCTTCTGGCAAAGGCCACGGTCCTCGCCCTGCCATTTGCCTACAAGGGCGCCGCAGATGCGATGGCGGGCCCGGCCGCCGATGGAGCGGCGGTCGCGCTGGCACTGGTCGCGGCCTATGGCCTGGGCCGGTTCACCTCCACTCTGTTCGACAATCTTCGCAACATCGCCTTCGAGCGGGTCGGGCAGGCCGCCACGCTCGGGCTCGCCGAAGACGTCTTCGCGCGCCTGCACCGGCTGAGCCTGCGCTTTCATCTCGATCGCCGCACCGGGGAAGTCACCAAGATCATTGAACGCGGCACCAAGAGCATCGATTCGATGCTGTATTTCCTGCTCTTCAACATCGCCCCGACCGCGATCGAGCTCATCGCGGTGGGCGTGATCTTCTATCTCAATTTCGGGTGGGAGCTGGTCGCCGCGACGGCCGTTACCGTAATTGCCTATATCGCGGTGACGCGCTGGATCACCGAATGGCGAACCAAGCTGCGCCGCGAGATGAACGACCTCGACGGCGAGGCGCTCCACCGCGCGGTCGATTCGCTGCTCAATTTCGAGACGGTGAAATATTTCGGAGCCGAGGAGCGCGAACACGAGCGCTATTCACGCTCGGCCCGGGCCTATGCCGAAGCGGCGATAAAATCCGAAAACTCGCTCGGCCTGCTCAACATCACCCAGGCCCTCATCACCAATGCGCTGATGGCCGGAGCGATGGCCTACACGGTATGGGGTTGGAGCCGCGGCGAATTGAGCGTCGGCGACCTCGTCTTCGTCAACACCTATCTCCTCCAGCTTTTCCGTCCGCTCGATCTGCTCGGCTGGGTCTATCGCACGATCCGCCAGGGGCTTGTCGACATGGCGGCGATGTTCGACCTGATCGACACCGATGTCGAGGTGAAGGACGCGCCCGGGGCACCCGCTCTGATCGTGCGCGAGCCCCACGTGACCTTCGACAACGTGACCTTTCGTTACGAGGACGGGCGCACGATCCTCGATCGGCTGAGTTTCGAGGTTCCCGCCGGGGCCAATGTCGCGGTGGTTGGCCCCTCGGGAGCGGGCAAGAGCACGATCGCACGGCTGCTGTTCCGTTTCTACGATCCGCAATCAGGCCGCATCCTGATCGATGGGCAGGACATCGCCGAAGTCCAGCAGGCCAGCGTGCGGGCGGCGATCGGTATCGTCCCCCAGGACAGCGTGCTGTTCAACGACACGCTGGCCTACAATATCGCCTATGGCGCACACGGCGCGAGCGAAGAACAGGTCGAGCGGGCTGCACGCGATGCTGCCCTGATGCCGCTGGTGGAAAGGCTGCCCGATCGGTTCGAGACCCGCGTGGGCGAGCGCGGATTGAAACTGTCAGGTGGCGAAAAGCAGCGCGTCGCGATCGCGCGGACGCTGGTCAAGGACCCGCCGATCCTGCTGCTGGACGAGGCGACCAGCGCGCTCGACACGAGGACCGAAAAGGAAATCCTTGCCACGCTCGAACGACTGGAGCGCGGGCGCACCACGATCGCCATCGCACACCGGCTTTCGACCATTGCGGACGCCGACAGGATCCTCGTGCTGGACCACGGGCGGCTTGCCGAAAGCGGCACGCATCACGAATTGCTCACCGCCGGGGGGCTCTACGCAGATATGTGGGCGCAACAGGCGGCCGAGCGCCGCGAACAGGGCGAGTTGCAGGGCAGCGCGGCGATCTAGTCGGCGGCGCTCCCCTCGCCGGACGTCCCCGGATCGATAAGGCTCGCCGATGCAAGGTTGATCTGGCTCGCGGGGACGATCTCGATTTCGCCGCGCACCGCCTTGAGTTCATCGAGGAACTGGTCGGCATCGCCCACCACGATCAGGGTCGCCTTGTCAGGATCGACGTAACGGCGCGCCGCTGCACTTGCAGACGCTGCGTCTACGTCGTCAAGCCTCGCCGCGAGGCGGACGGCTTCTGCCGGTTCGATCCCCTGCAACAGCAAGGATGCAACGACAGAATTGAAGCCGCCACTCGTCTCCAGGGCGCGGGCACGGTTGCCGGCCATGTAGAGCCGCCGCTTCTCGAGCAGGTCTTCGGCCAGCGGCTCGATGCCCAGCCGACCGAACTCATCGAGGAATATCCGCGCCACCTCGGCCGCGGTCTGGTTCTTGGTCTGCGCGCTCGCGACAAGTATCGAATCGTCGCGGCGATCGGCAAAGCCCGAATAGGCCCCGTAGCTAAGCGAGCGCTTCGTTCTGATCTCCTCAAACAGTCGCGCGCTCGACCCGCCGCCCAGAATGCTGTTGGCAAGTTCCAGCGCAAAGAAATCCTCGGCGCGCCGTGAAGGCGCCCGAACCGCCGCGATCACCGCCGCCTGTCCGGCCTCGGGCATATCGACCACGATCGTCCGCACGGCCTGCGGTGCGCCGGCGGCCTCGTCGGGAACCGGGCCAGGCGCGTTGGCCTTCTGCCAATCGCCAAACATGCTCTCGGCGAGCGCGAAAGCGGTTTCGGGGTCGATGCCCCCGCTCACCACCACCTGCATCCGGCCAGGGTGGAAGTAGTCCGCCTGATGGGCCGCGAGATCGTCGCGTGTAATCGCTGAAAGGCTCTGCTTGGTTCCTGAAGGCTGTGTCCCGTACGGCGCGTCGCCATACATTGCGACGCGGGCGACCATCCGGGCAAGTTCACCGGGTTCATTCACCTCGACCGATAGCCCCGCCAGCGCACGGTCGCGCTCGCGGGCGAATTCGTCTTGCGGGTAATTCGGGGTCCGGATGATCCGCGCAGCGAGCGCACCGGCCTCGGGAAGGTTCGCCACCGGGGCGGTCAGGCTGAAGATGGTGCCGTCATAAGTCGCGCCTCCGCGGAATGACGCACCGAGGCTTTCGAAGCGCGCGGCAATCGCCTGCGCGTCCATCCCTTCGATTCCCTTGTCGGCGAGCGCGGCGGCGAGCTGCGCGGTTCCGGCGCGTTCGCGGCTATCGGTCTTGCTTCCTCCGGGAACCAGCATGGTCACGGTGGCGATCGGCACGTTGCCGGTTTCGACCGCGACGACCCTCATGCCGTTGGTCAGCCGCGCCTCGATGATCTCAGGCGCTACGACCTGCGGAGCCTCACCGGGCCCGGGAGGCGCCGCGCGTTCGTTCTCGGGCAGCACTTTCCTTATGGAGCCCTTTGCTGGCGGCAGCGTGCGAAAGGCAGGCATGGGCACGGGGTTGGCATAGGCAGCCGGATCGTCCGGCCCGGCCTTGTAGGTGATCGTCACGCGCTTCTGCGGATCGAGCCAGCTCTTGGCGGCTCGCATCACGTCCGCGGCCGTGACCTGCGTAATCTCGCTTAGCCGCCGGTCGGCAAATGCGGGATCGCCCGAGGACACGAGCGCCTCGCCCAGTTCGAACGCGCGCCCGCGAGCGGTTTCGCGGCGGCGCAGGCTGGCAGAGACGATCTCGCTCCTCGCTTCCTCCAGTTCTGCCTCGGTAACGGGTTCGCTGCGAAGCCGCGCGATCTCGGCATCGAGCACGGCGCGCGCCTGTCCCATCGCCTGTTCGTCCTTGACCACGGCATAGGCGGCGATCTGCCCAGCTTCGCGGAACATCATGACATTGGCGATCGCATCCACCGCCTGACCCGTACGGATAAGCGCGTTGTCCAGACGGCTGTTGTCTCCACGCGCAAGGATCGCCTCGAGCACTTCGAGCGCGGCGGCGTCCTTGTGAGTTATCTCGGGCGCCTGCCACACCGTGCCCACCACCGGCAGCGGGACATTGGGCGCAGTAGCATCGACATGGCGGGGTTCGCTGCGCCCGGGCTCGCGCTCGTCGATCGCGAGATCGACCGGGTTGGCGCGTGGCGGGATGTCGGCAAAATAGGTGTCGACCAGATCGCGCAAGTTTCCGATCTCGAAATTGCCCGCGACGATCAGG
>JBFHIF010000134.1:0-4973 GCA_041596595.1 Erythrobacter sp.
GCCAAAGTGCTCCAGACGCGCTCGGTCGGGCTGGCGATGAAGGAAGGCGTCAGGGTTCAGGTGCTTTCGAGTTTTACCGGCGATGACGCGATTCCGGCCGACGACCTGCCCGGCACGCTAATCGTATCGGACGAAGAAATGGACGAATTGGTGGAGAAGGGTCTGATGGAACGCCAGCACGTGACGGGGATTGCGCACGACAAGAACGAAGCGAAGATCATTCTCACCAGGGTCCCCGACAAGCCTGGCGCGGTGGCTCACATCTTCGAACCGCTTGCAGGGGCGGGGATCAACGTCGACATGATCATTCAGAACGTCGGTCGTGACAAGGGCGAAACCGACGTGACCTTCACCGTCCCTCAGGCGGACCTTCCGCGCGCACAGGCGCTGCTCGAGGACAAGCGCGACGAAATCGGCTTCAACCGGATCATCACCGACAGCCAGATTGCGAAGATCAGCGTGGTCGGCGTGGGTATGAAGAGCCATGCAGGCGTCGCCAGCACCATGTTCCGCGCGCTTTCGGAACGAGGGATCAACATTCAGGCGATCTCGACTTCGGAGATCAAGGTCAGCGTGCTCATCGACGAGGACGAAACCGAACTTGCCGTTCGCGTGCTGCACACCGCTTACGGGCTCGACGCCGTCGACTGATTTCCTAACGGCGCAACCTGCCAATAGGGCAACGCGTCGCGGTTAACCCTGTCTGCTAACTCCAGATTTACTCCATATACGGGAATCATCGCGCTTCTTTTCGTGGAGACGCGCAGAATGTCTATCAAGGCGCATATCGATGCAGCCGCCAGCCTGCTGGACGACCGTCAGGAGCCGCGTCGGGCTCTCAGGATCGAGACCTCCGGCACATCGGGAGAAGGAGTGGAGGCGAATGTCACCATCCACAATCTCTCATCCGCAGGGCTGCTGATTGAGACTGACCTCCCTCTGAAAGTGGGTGCGTGGTTGGCCGTCGATCTGCCCGATGCCGGCCCGGCCGATGCAGAGATCGTCTGGAAGAGCGAGAGCCTGTATGGCTGCGCCTTCACCGCCGCGCTTCGCGAAAGACCGGCTACCGAATTGCCGGCTGGCAATGACAACCGTAAGCCTCAGTTTGGAGCGTCTGGCGCGGAAGCATTCGGCTCGCAGATCCATCGGCTGCGGCGCGCAAAGGGGATGACGCTTGCCGACATCGCAGATGCGCTCGATGTGAGCAAACCGACGGTCTGGGCTTGGGAGAAGGGCAAGGCTCGCCCGCTTCCCGAGCGGTTGGAAGCCCTTGCGGCGGCGCTGGGCGTGAGCCCGGACGAGCTTCTGGATGCCGATGACGATGCCCGGGACAACGCCGCCCTCGTCGAGCAGTGCAGAAAACGCATTGCCGATGCCTTCTCTGCATCGCTGGAAAACGTGCGTATCTCGATTGAATTGTAGTCAATACAGATTCAATTTATCGCAGAATACGCACGACACATCCAAAGTTTATGGTAAATAACTAAATAAAGCGATTCGCTTTTTAGCTTTGTTAGTTGGATAAATACTAACAAGGTTATCTAATCATCCAGTGAATGCTGGATGATTTAGCCCAGTGATGTCTGGGGTGAGGCAGATCGCCTTGCATAATAGAGCGCGTCGTCGGGGATGGGTCGTAAAGCCGGGGGAACGGCATGAGTTCGGGGTTCAGCGAAATTGATGGGCGGGCGCTCAGGAGCCTGTTTGAGGACGTAGCGGGGGATACGGTCGTCCAACTCGACCGGAAGGGATTTCTGATCCATGCTCCGCATAACCTTGCACGTATCTGGCCCGCGCTCTCTGGCATGCTCGTATTGCCGCACCTTTCGGATCTCGCGCGCAGCTGCCACCGCGAAGCCGTGAAGGCTTATGTCGCTGCGGCGATTTCGGCCGAGGGTCCGCGGCGCCCGCTCGAATTTCCGCTCGCATTATCCGGCGCGCCGGAGGAGGGAGACGCGCCGCCATGGTGCGCGCTCAGCATTCGTTCGATCGATGGCGGAGCGGGCGTGGCCGGGGTGGCGCTGGGGCTTTTGCGCAAGGTCGCTGCGCCAGGGCATGCGCAGAGCGCAGGCGGCCATCCGAAACTTGATCCGGTCAGTGGGCTTCCCGACCGCCATACCCTCATCCAGGTCATGCAGGATTCGCTTGCACGAGATCGGTCGGCGACGCTCGCGGTTTTCGCCATCGACCGGATTGATGCCCTGAGGATCCAGTATGGCGAGCAGGCGGCTAACGAAATCACCTGGGGCTTCGCGCGATTCATCGAAGCGATGGCCATGCCCGGTTGCGAGATCGGTCAACTCGATCGCGAACGGGTGGGCGTTATCTTGCCTGTCTCCACCTCCCGAGACGCGCAGCAATGGGCCCGCGACGCGATCGACACCTTCTCGGCCCTCGTGCTGCCCAACGGTTCGACGAAATTGGGGTTGACCACCAGCGCCGGACTGGCCGCGCTTGAAAAGTCTGTAGATCACGCGATGCGACAGGCGGAAATCGGTCTGGTGATGGCGCGCGCTGCGGGAGGGGCGCGGATCGGGCGGAGTGGCTATTGCGCGCCAGCAGCTTGCGGATCAGCGGTGGCGATGATCCACGGGATTGCCCCTTACTTGAGAGACGATGCGCTTGGCCGGGCCGCCGTTGCGCGCTAGGCGCTGATGCATGGCACATATCGCTACCATCCTGCTTCTGGGTTCGGGCGAACTCGGCCGTGAATTCGTTATCTCGGCCAAGCGGCTGGGTGCGCGCGTCATTGCCTGCGATTCCTACGACGATGCCCCCGCCATGCAACTTGCCGACGCGCGCGAAGTCTTTTCGATGCTCGATGGCGATGCATTGCGCAAAGCGGTCGAGAAGCATCGACCCGATCATATCGTTCCCGAGATCGAGGCGATCCGCACCCAGGTCCTCGCCGAGCTCGAAGCGGAGGGGTTCAACGTCATTCCGTCGGCCCGGGCCGCACAACTCACGATGAACCGCGATGCGATCCGCGATCTGGCGGCCCATGAGCTCGGGCTGAAAACCTCGCTATATCGCTATGCGACCAGCCTGTCCGAAGTGCACGAGGCGGCACGGCACACCGGACTGCCTTGCGTGGTCAAGCCGGTAATGTCCTCATCAGGCAAGGGTCAAAGCAAGGTCACCGACGCTGCCGGACTGGAACAGGCATGGGAATATGCGGTCGCCAATATGCGCGGCGATCGGGCGCGGGTGATTGTCGAACAATTTGTCGATTTCGATTACGAGATCACGCTGCTGACTGTCCGGCATCGGGACGGCATCACCTTCTGTCCCCCGATCGGTCACCGGCAGGAACGCGGCGATTATCAGGAGAGCTGGCAGCCTGCTGCAATGAATGACGCAGCGCTCGAATGTGCGCAGGACATGGCGGTGAAGGTCGTACATGCGCTCGAAGGCGAGGGGCGCGGCTGGGGGCTCTATGGCGTCGAGTTTTTCGTTCGCGGAGATGAAGTCATCTTCTCCGAGCTTTCGCCGCGTCCGCATGACACGGGGATGGTGACGCTGATCTCGCAGGATCTTACCGAGTTCGATCTGCACGCCAGGGCCATTCTCGGATTGCCCGTGCCCAAGGAAATCGTTTGCTGTCCCTCGGCCTCGGCCGTGATCCTCGCAGATCGCGAGAGCGCCGAATTCTCGTATGAAGGATTGCATGAGGCGCTTGCCCTTGGGGTGGATGTAGATCTGCGCATTTTCGGCAAGCCCGTGACCCGTCCGTTTCGCCGGATGGGTGTCGCTCTGGCGGTGGGTGACGATACCGACGAGGCACGCGCTCTTGCGGCAGAGGTCGCGGGCAGGGTGCGGATCGCATACCGCGACTGATTGCCAAGTGCGAAGAGGGGCTATAATCGACCCCGTCCATGAGCTCTTATCCCAAGACCTCTACGCTGATGCAGCGTGGCTCTGACTTTCTGGGCTGCGCGACGGCGATCCTGTGCGGGGCGATGAACCGGGTGCCCGAGAGCAATTTGGTATCGGCCATTTCAAATGCGGGTGGCTTCCGGGTCATCGCCTGGCGTTGATATGGATGGGCCGCTGATCCTCACGCTCAGTTGCGATGATCGCCCGGGGATCACGGCGCGGGTTTCAGGATTCCTGTTCGAACGCGGCTGCAATATCCTGAGCGCGCAGCAATTCGACGATCGGTCTGATGGGCCAGGCGTTGACCGGTTTTTCATGCGGGTGGCCTTCGATCCGGGCGCGCACGACGCCCGCCATCTGCGCGACGAGTTCGCCGCGCTTGCCGATGAACTGGGCATGGCCTGGAAGATCGTCGCCCGCGACCGGCCACGCAGAACCCTGATTCTGGTCAGCAGGTTCGATCATTGCCTCGTCGATCTTCTCTATCGCTGGAGGACAGGCGAGCTCAACATCGATCCGGTGGCGGTCATATCGAACCATCCGCGAGATGCGGCGATACGCAGCGACATTGGCGACATACCCTTCCACCACCTGCCGGTGACCCCGCATACGAAGGCGCAACAGGAGGCCCAATTGCGACGCATCGCGGAGCAGGAAGGTGCGGAACTGGTCGTGCTGGCGCGGTATATGCAGATCTTCTCGGATTCACTGTCCGAACATTTCGCGGGTCGGTGCATCAATATCCATCACTCGTTCCTGCCCGGTTTCAAGGGCGCGCGCCCGTACCACCAGGCGCACGAGCGCGGAGTGAAGATCATCGGAGCGACCGCGCATTTCGTCACCGCCGATCTCGATGAAGGTCCGATCATCCACCAGGACGTCGAGCGGGTCATCCACGCCGACACCGCCGAGGATCTCGTACGCAAGGGCCGCGACATAGAACGTCGCGTGCTTGCCGAGGCGGTGCGGTTGTTTTCCGAGGACAGGGTGCTGCTCAATGGAAACCGCACGGTGGTTTTCCGCGGCTGAACCCTCGCGCTAGCAAGTGTGTTTGCTCGCAGGTCCGGCTGTGGCAAAGTGAACCCGAAGTCACGAAC
>JBFHIF010000135.1:0-4937 GCA_041596595.1 Erythrobacter sp.
ACCTCGCGCGGATTTGCAAGCTTTTGTAGATAGCGCGCCCGGATCGAGGAAGCGGGCATCTGATCGAGAGGATCGCTCTCGTCTTGGGCTTCAATTGTCCACGGATTGGACAGGACCAGACCATCGAACCCCGCTCCCGACTGGAGCATCAGCGCGGAGGCTGCATCGCAATTGCCAAAGCCGATCACCCGCTCGACCTGGGGCGCCATGGCGCGGAAGGCTTCGAGTGCGGCCTCGATATCGCGGGCACTTTTTCGAAAACCCCGATTTTCGCCCTGGCTGTCGCCGATACCCCGGCGGTCGAACCGGAACACGGGGAAGCCCTTCCCAGCGATTTGCTGGGCAAGGCGCGCCTGGCCTGAGAACGCGCCCGAGCGAATCTCGTTGCCGCCGCTCACGATCAGAAGACCGGTCACGCCGGGCGCGGTATCGAGCGTTCCCGCAAGCGTGAGACTTCCGCAGCCGAAACTAAGGGGCAGCCGCGTCATTCTGCAGGGCTTCCTGCATCGCTGACGATTTTCGCCAGGCTCTCCGGCTGATCCGGAGCGTCACCAGGTTCCGCCCGCAGCCACAGGCCCGCGCCGCCGACCTCGGCCTGAGCGATGATCTGATGGTGTGTGCAATCCGGTTCGCCGGACGCTTCCAGCTCCCGAAACATTTCCCCGCCGATCGGCCAGCCTGCAAGGGTTAAGCCATGCTCCCGCCCGATTTCGTAGAGCGCTTCTGCAGTCTCGGCGGAGCCGGCTTCGCGGGCCGCGATCGTACGGGCGCGGATCATTCCGCGCAATTGCTTGGCGCCCGAGTGGGGTGCGTATTGCCAGCCGGGCAAGTTGTCGGGCGCGAGGATGGCACCGGCGCGGATCGTCAGGACCTCGCTCGCCCGGGTTTCAATCGCAGCCGCCAGCGCGACCGCGCGCCAGCCGGCAAGGGTCTGGTTTTCCAGCGGAGCGAGGCTTTCATTCTGGCCGGGTAGATCGGGGAGGAAACTGTCGACGCCCATTTCGTCGAGCCGCCGCATCATCTCGACAGTGAACCTTCGCAGCTTGTTCGCTTCGTCGAAGAGTGCGGGGATCACGAGAACGCGGCGGGTGCGCTTGCGATCAATCGCAACAAGCATTTCCTCCGCCGTCCTTCCGTCAGGAAGCGGAACGGTCCATCTCCCGATCATGCCACCAATGCCTTCGGCAAGCTTTCAGGCCGAAACAAGTTTGGCTTCTGCAAATGCGAGCAAGCCGCCATAGGTTTCGAGCATTTCCCCGTCGACGTCGTCATCCTCGATCACGATGTCGAGCCGGTCTTCCATTTCGGTCAGCAGACCTGCAACCGCCATCGAATCAAGCTCGGGGAGATGCCCGAACAAGCCTGTATCGCGGTCAAACCTTTCGGCCTTGTCAGGGTCGATCCCGAGAACGTCGACCAGAATGGATTTCAACTGCGCATCGACTGCGCTGCGGCTCGGGGCAAGCCCCCCGGGGGACGGAGATTCGACTCCTTCACCCTTTTCGGCGGCGTTATCGTTGCTGGCCGCATTGATGGTCATCCTGACGATCCCTTGCTGTGACCTTCGCGGTCAGCCGCTAGTCCGAGGCGCGGCCTTAGCCATCACCGGCAACGTGCGCAAGCAGCGCTGGGGTCACGGCCTGAGACCGGAAACCCAGCGCCGACCGATCGCCAGCCAACCGCGCGGAACCCGCGGATCGATGCAATCGATCCGAAAACGTGGTCGAACCTCGTCCATCCAGTCGGCCTTGTAGGGTTCGTCACCATTCCCGAAATCGACGAGCGAGACACGATCGATGTCGATCACCCGTTCAAACAGTGCAGCGGAAAGCGTAGTGCCGGCAGAGAGGCGTTTGTGACTTTCGAGATGCGCCAGCTTGTGAATGTAGGCGATCCCGTTTTCGACCGTCCAGCACTGCGCCGCCACCGCCTTGCCCTCGTGATAGGCGATACCCAGCCGCAGGCGACCGGCCTTGCCCTCCTGAATTGCGAATTCGCGCAGCATTTCCGGATAGTCTTCGGCCGGCTTCCAGCTGGCGTCATAGGTCGTCTCGTAATGCGCCCACGCTGCGGGATCGAAATCCGAATGGATTATGGTGTCGACCTTCTTCGCCTTGCGCTTGAGCGTCGTCCGCAATTTCCCCGGCCGGTCGGACCAGTATTCTTCGAAACTGCGCCCTCGCACCGGCAGGACATGGTTGCTGGCGCATCGCGTTGTCCGAACTAACCAGCCCGCAGCGCTGAACGCGCGGGCGAGGCGCTGGTGCGATCCGTCCTCTTCCGGGACCGGTTCGAGCGTGACGCGGTATCCTTTGTCGCGCAACCGGTTGGCAATTGAGACCAGCAAGCAGTCACCTTCTTCACCGTCCGGCGCAAGCTGTCGCCAGGTGAAGCTATACCAGTTTCGCAAGGGTGCGATGTGCCCGTCCTTTTCGACCAGCGCCAGCGCAGCGGACGCTTGCCCGCTCGAAGCGGTGATCACGAGAGGTTCGAGCCCCGCCTCGACAAGCAGGCGATACCATTCAGGTCGGTCGAAGGGCGAGCACGTGTCGCTGCAAGACAGGCCTTGCAAGACGTTAACGCTATCGTGATAGCTCGCTTCGATCACGCAAGATTGCTCCACTCGGAAAGTTCATGACTGTCAGCACCCTGCAACCTGACCCCACGCCAAGGCCCCTCGATCACCTCGTCGAACTCGCGGGTGAGGCTGGGTATGGCGAGGCACCGGCACTGGTGCTGCGCGATGAGGTGCTTAACCATGATGAGTTAAGACGGCGTGTCGATCGCCTCGCAGGATGGCTGACGCGCGAAATACCGCAAAAGGGCGGGCGGGTCGCCAGTTGGGCCGCAAAGGGCGAGGCGACGTGCATATTGCCTCTCGCTGCGGCGCGGGCAGGGCTCGTCCATGTTCCGATCAATCCGCTGCTCAAGCGTGCGCAGGCGGCCCATATTCTGGCGGACAGCGGTGCGTCGCTGCTGATCGCCACAGGATCGCGGCTCTCGTCGCTTGAAGCAGGCGACCTGCCCGAAAACTGTGTCGCCATCGAGGAAGCTGAAGCGCTTGAAGCAGCGGCCGCAGGAGGGCTTACGATCGGTCCAGGGCAGGGCGACCCGGGCGAGCTTGCAGCAATCCTCTACACGAGCGGATCGACCGGACGACCCAAGGGCGTGATGCTGAGCCATGCCAATCTCTGGCTCGGCGCCGTGAGCGTTGCTGATTATCTCAAGATGGCGCGCGATGACGTGACGCTGGCGGTGTTGCCGCTCTCCTTCGATTATGGCCAGAACCAGTTGCTATCGACCTGGTATGCCGGGGGTAGCGTCGTTCCGCTCGACTTCCTGTTTCCGCGCGACGTGGTGAAAGCGTGCGCCAGACACCAAGTGACCACGCTCGCGGCTGTCCCGCCTCTCTGGGTCCAGCTGACCGAAACCGAATGGCCCGCAGAGGCGAGCGTGCCCTTGCGCAGACTTACCAATAGCGGCGGTGCACTGACCGAGGACCTCATAGGCGATATGCGGCAAATCTTCGAACGGGCGGATATCTATCCGATGTATGGCCTGACCGAGGCGTTTCGCTCGACCTATCTCGAACCAGACCTGGTCGACCAGCATCCGACTTCGATGGGCCGGGCCATTCCTTTTGCCGAGGTCCTCGTGATCAAAGACGACGGGGAATTGGCAGCACCAGACGAAGAAGGCGAACTCGTTCACTGCGGGCCGCTTGTCGCGCAGGGCTACTGGCAGGATGCCAAGCGAACGGCGGACAGGTTCAGGCCTTCTCCCGCGCAGTCCCGATATGGCGGCGTTGCGGTCTGGTCTGGTGATCGGGTCATCCGCGATGCGGCGGGATTGCTCTATTTCGTCGGCCGCAGGGACGCGATGATCAAGAGTGCGGGCAACCGCATCAGCCCGCAAGAGATCGAGGAAGCCGCGATTGCGACCGAATTCGTCTCCGAAGCCGTGGCGCTGGGTATTCCCGACGAGCGCCTCGGTCACGCGGTGCACCTAGTCGTGCGCGGAACCAGCGACGAAGGCCAGAGGGCGCAGTTGGCGCGCCAGCTCAAGCAGGATCTTCCCAATTTCATGCAACCACAGAAAATCCATTGGCGCGGGGCGATGCCGACCAACCCGAACGGCAAGATAGACCGCACCGCGCTTTTGCGCGAACTGAGCGAAGGGGAAAACGCATGAAGGCCAAACCGGTCGGGCCGATACCCCCGGGATTCGAGGCGCGCGATGGCGAGCTCGCGATCAGCGGGCACAAGGCGAGCGAACTGGTTGCCCAGGCCGGGCGCACACCCGTGTTCGTCTACGCCCGCGACCTGATTTCGCGGCGCGTCGCCCAATTGCGTTCGGCATTGCCTGCTCGCATCGGCATCAATTACGCGGTCAAGGCCAATCCTCATCCGGGTGTCATTGGCCACATGGCTTCGCTCGTCGACGGGTTCGACATCGCTTCAGCAGGCGAGCTTTCCATGACTTCCAAGGCCGGGATTGATCCTGCCCGGGTCAGCTTTGCGGGTCCGGGCAAGCGTGACGAGGAACTTGAGGCGGCGATTTCCGCGGGCGTCACGCTGAACTGCGAATCCGAAGGCGAGGCCGAACGGTCGCTAGCGATTGCGCGTCGGCTGGGCGTTAAGTCCCGCATCGCGATCCGGGTCAATCCGACCTTTGAACTCAAGGGATCGGGAATGAAGATGGGTGGCGGGGCAAAACCGTTCGGTGTCGATGCCGAACGGGTTCCCAACCTCGCGCGGCGCGTGATCGAGCAGGGGGCGGACTGGCGCGGGCTCCACATCTTCACAGGCAGCCAGGCCTTGAGTTCGGACGCCATCATAGAAACGCAGGGTAACGTCTTGAAACTGGCGATAAGTCTCGCGGAAGAGATCGGTTCGCCTCTGCCGAAACTCAACATGGGCGGCGGTTTCGGTATCCCC
>JBFHIF010000136.1:0-4929 GCA_041596595.1 Erythrobacter sp.
TCGACATCCATGTGATGCTCGCCGACGGGGCGCCGGTGCGCAACCTGATGGAGGCGGTGCAGAACGCCCATCTCGACGTCGATGGCGTGGTCGCAGCACCGCTCGCGGCCGGATATGCCTGTCTTTCAGACGAGGAACGCGAGCTCGGGGTTGCGCTGGTAGAAATCGGTGCGGACGTGACCAACATCTCGATCTTCGCCGGGGGTATGCTGCTCGGCATGCGCGCGATGCCCCGTGGCTCGGGAGACATCACCGATGCGATCGCCAGCGGCTTCGGAATAAGGCGTTTCCAGGCCGAGCGGCTCAAATGCGTCGCGGGATCGGCGATTGCCAGCCCTTCGGATCACCGCGAAATGATCCCGGTCCACGGCCCCAACGAGGGGTGGGATGGGGAGCAATCGGGCCCTCTCGCACGCGGAGCGGACGAGAAGAACCGCATCCCCCGCGCCGATCTCGTCGCTGTGGTGACACAGCAATTGTCATCGCAACTCGATGAAATCGGCAGGGCGCTTAAAGAAATGGGCTTTTCCGGCGCGCGGGCAGGCCAGGTGGTGCTGACCGGAGGCGGGGCCGAACTTGCCGGACTGGCGGAATACACCCAGGGCGCTCTCGGAATGCCGGTGCGGATCGGGCGCGCGCCCGCGCTCGAAGGCCTGCCCGAAGCGCACTCGGTTCCCGGTTTCGCCACTCTGGCGGGATTATGCCTCTATGCGGCTGACGATCCTGTCGATATTCGGGCGCTCGGACGCAAGCGCGTCGGCCATGTGTCAGGTCAGGGAACCCAGGGCGGACTGTTCGGTATCCCCGGTATCTGGCGCGCGCTGCGGGACTATTTCTGATCGCCCGTCGTTACTGGATCACAACGGAGAATTCGCACCCGATCAAGCCGCTGTGGATAAGGGTTTGCGCGGTATAACGGGGTTAACCTCGATCTGTCACAAGGATCGTGACGAAATGTAAGTCGTGGCAGTATCAAAGGGCGCCTGCCACGCCTGGAAGGACCTTTGAAATGAGCATCAATATCGGACCTGCTGCCAGCGACGACATGAAGCCTCGCATCACCGTAATCGGGATCGGCGGGGCCGGAGGCAACGCGATCGCCAACATGATCGCCTCGGATATCGAAGGGGTCGAGTTCATCGTCGCCAATACCGATGCCCAGGCGTTGAGCACCAGCCCCGCAGAAACGCGCATCCAGCTCGGGCCTGACATTACCGGCGGTCTTGGTGCAGGTGCGCGGCCCGAAGTGGGCAAGGCGGCGGCTGAGGAAACCGTCGCCGAGATCGAGGAAGCGCTCGAGGGCGTCAACATGGTCTTCATCGCCGCCGGCATGGGCGGCGGAACCGGGACCGGCGCCGCACCGGTGATCGCCGAAGCCGCGCGCCGCAAGGGCGTGCTGACCGTCGGCGTGGTGACCAAGCCGTTCCTGTTCGAGGGAACGCGGCGGATGCGTGCTGCCGAATCCGGCATCTCCGAACTGCAGGAACACGTCGACACGCTGATCGTGATCCCGAACCAGAACCTGTTCCTCGTCGCCAAGGCGGAAACCACCTTCAAGGAAGCTTTCGAGCTCGCCGACGAGGTGCTGCAACAGGGCGTTCGTTCGATCACCGACCTGATGGTGATGCCGGGCCTCATCAATCTCGACTTTGCCGACGTGCGTTCGGTGATGAGCGAAATGGGCAAGGCGATGATGGGAACCGGCGAGGGCGAAGGCGAAAATCGCGCTCTCGATGCCGCCGAACAGGCGATCGCCAACCCGCTGCTCGACGGTGTTTCGATGCAGGGCGCCAAGGGCGTGATCATCTCGATCATCGGCGGCGAAGACATGAAACTGCTCGAGGTCGATGAAGCCGCGAACCACATCCGCGAGCTGGTCGACGAGGATGCGAACATCATTTGGGGCAGCGCCTTCAATCCCGACCTCGACGGCAAGATCCGCGTCAGCGTGGTCGCGACGGGTATCGAACAGTCTGCGGTCAGGCAGGCCGATCGGCCCGCGGCAGCCAGCCTCGGGGGTGCGCGCGCGCCCAAGCGGCCGGTGCTTGAATTGCCCGAACAGGCCGAGACCAGCGACGAAGAACCGTTCGAGCTGGGCGCGCCCGAAACCGGCGATGACATGGCCGAAGGTGACCAGGCGGATACCCACCCCGAAGCCGCCAACGAACCGCGCCCGTTCGACCTCAGCGGGATGCAGGCGCTGGGTGATGACGATTACGACGAGGACGACGGCGAAGATGTCGACGGAATCGTCGATCCGCTTGCCGGATTGCGCGGCAGCGAGGAAGACGCCTACGAACTCGGTTCCGAGGAAGACGAGGGCGGTTTCGAAGACCCCGCCGATGACCGCGATTTCGCCGCGCCAGGGGAAAAGAGCTTCTCCGATGAGGACGAGGACGCACCGCTCGACCTGACCGGCGATTACGAGGACGATGGCAAAGATGCCGCAGACGATGACGGTCTGCTCTCCGATGCGGATCGGCTCGCGGCCGAGGATCGTACGAGCGAACAGCCCGTGGGCGGTGAGCGGCGGCGCTCGCTGCTTGGCGGGGCGGCTGGCGAGGGGCAGGGCTCTGCCGCTTCATCCACTCCGGCACCGCCGAGCGGTGGAAGCACGCTGTTCGAGCGAATGGCAAACCTTTCGCGCTCGGGCGTCGAGGATGACGAGGACGAGGATGATGACGACGGCGACGGTCCGGCGCTCAGCATCCCCCGCTTCCTCGGACGCCAGAACAACCAGTAGACCCGCAAGGGGATCGACACACCGCAACGGGAGCGAGAAATCGCTCCCGTTCGTCGATCATTCAGCGAACCTTTCCTATGACACGCATTCACCCGATGCCTGTCAGTTCCAACCCCTTGGCCCGATGAACCGCCCCCCAATCGCTTTCCCATCTCGCGCCCGGCTTTCGGGCTTGTCTGCAAGCGCTGCGCTGGCAGCTGTCCTGCTTGCGCCGGCTCATCCCGCCGCAGCCCAGCAGACGACTTCGCGCGAAGTGGTCCAGGCCCTGCCGTCGCAGGACGTGCAAAGGCTCAACCGCGCATTGATGCGGCTCGCCAAGCGTCCCCGCAGCGTCGAGGCGCTACTCGAGGCCGGCGATGCGGCGCTCGCGGTCGACGATCTGGATGCTTCGCTGGGTTTTTACAGTCGCGCCCAGGACATCTCCCCCGAAAATGGGCGGATAAAGCTCGGCATGGGCCGGGTGTTCCTGCGCTCGGGACGTCCGGTCGAGGCGCTGCCGCTGTTCGCCGCGGCGCAATCGGCGGGCGTCGATGCCGAGGAATTTCTCAGCGATCGTGCGCTGGCATTCGATCTCGTCGGAGACCAGCCGAGCGCGCAGGCCGCCTATCGCCGCGCGATTCGGCTGCGTCCCGAGGATGACGAGGCCCGCCGACGGCTCGCGATCAGCCTCGCGATTTCCGGAGCTCGCGAGGAATTCGAAAGCACGCTGCGTCCGCTCATCGACAGGCGCGACTTTGCCGCGCTGCGGGCCCGCGCCTTTGGTCTTGCCATCCTTGGTGAAAACGCGCGTGCGGCAGCGATAGCGGGTGCGGTGATGCCGCGCGATCTGGCGCAGCGGATCGATCCCTATTTCGAATTCATGCCGCGGCTGACGAAGAGCCAGCAAGCAGCTGCCGCCAATCTCGGCATCTTCCCGAGCGCGGCCGATATCGGACGCGAAGACCCCCAGATTGCGGCCTATGTCGGAAGCGGCGAGGGCGCGCCGGGGCAAGCGGGCACGAGCACCTTGGCTGCGCGCAGTGCCGACCGCCGGCTCGAACCGGCGGGCACTCCTTTGGGCCGCGCTTCGCAAGCTGGACCTCAAGCTACTCCCGTGCAGCAGGCATCGGCCCCGTCTGTTGCCGCGCCCGGGTTCGATCTGGCCCGCACCGGGCCATCGGCTCAACGGGTCGATGCTGCGCCCGCGACCGGTTTGCCGCCCCGGGCCGTGGTTCAGCCCAGCACGCCCGAACCCAGCGTGGCGGACGCGTTTGCCGATCTCGGCACCGCGAAGCCTGTCGTCACGCCGTCTTCGCGTGAGGCGGTCGATCTCGCGGCGATCAGGATCCCGCGCGAAAAGCCGCCCGTCGCCGAACCGCCTCCGCCTGCGCATCCCAGCCGGATCTGGGTGCAGCTGGCGACCGGCAGCGATGTCGATGCGCTGCGTTTTGACTGGCGGCGGTTTTCCCGCAAAGCGCCCGCAGAGCTAGGGAAGCTGTCCGCGCACGTGACGCCCTGGGGGCAGGCCAACCGGCTTCTGGTGGGTCCGCTCAAGAGCCGCGAAGCGCAGCGCGAGCTGATCAATGCCCTCAACGCGCAAGGGATTGACACTTTTGGTTACGTGAGCCCCGAAGGCACTGAAATAACGCCGTTAAAATAGGTCCGAGCACCAGTCCCCGACTTTCTTTGCACAGGCTTTGAACAAGCCAGAAACGTTCTCCCCAGAAGCGCGGCTCGGCTTGATTGCAAGCGCGGGCCGGGCAAGGCAATCACGCTGGCGATGACCCGAGGAATGTCCCCCCTATGAGACCGCGCGAGCAAGAATTTTCGGCTCAGAGCGATGCCGCACCGGTTGATATGCTAGCCGCGCTTTTCGAAGCGCGCCGATGGGATTTCGAGATCATTTCGGATGACGAGATGGTCGGTGAAGTTCAGGGCAGCTGGGCCAAGTATCAGCTGCGCGCGATCTGGCGGCCGCAGGACAACGTGCTGCAATTCCTCTGCCTTCCCGATATCCGGGTCCAGAAGGACAAGAAACAGCAGGCTTTCGAATTGCTTAGCCTCGTCAACGAGCAGATGTGGCTTGGCCATTTCGACATCTGGTCGAACGGCGATGTCCTGCTCTATCGGCACGGTGCCTTGCTCGGTGACGACGGGATGCTGAGCCTCATGCAGGCCCAGGCGCTGGTGGAAAGCGCGATCGACGA
>JBFHIF010000137.1:0-4882 GCA_041596595.1 Erythrobacter sp.
ATCCCCGGCAGCGAACACGCCGGGCAGCGCGGTTTTGGGCGTGCCGGGTTCGACCAGCAGGTAGCCCCCGTCATCCATCGGCAGCTTGCCCTTGAACAGTTCGGTCGCAGGAGCGTGACCGATCGCGACGAAGGCTCCGTCGGTCTGAATGGTGGAGGTCTCACCCGTCTGCGTGTCCTTGAGCACGAGATGGTCGAGTGACCCGTTCTCGCCAGCCTCGAAACTCTCGACCGTCTTGTTCCAGATGGTCGAGATCCTGGGGTGCTTGTGCAGTCGCTCCTGGAGGATCTTCTCCGCTCTCAACTCGTCGCGGCGATGGATCAGGGTGACATCGTCCGAATGATTGGTGAGGTAGAGCGCTTCCTCGACGGCGGTGTTGCCCCCGCCGATCACCACGACCTTCTTGCCGCGATAGAAAAATCCGTCACAGGTCGCGCAGGCCGATACGCCCTTGCCGCCTAGTTCCTGCTCGCCGGGCACGCCGAGCCATTTGGCCTGCGCGCCGGTGCAGATTACCAGGGTATCACCGATATATTCGTCACCGCTGTCACCGATCGCGGTATAGGGAGGGCCGCCTTCCAGATCGACCGAGACGATGGTGTCCCACATCATCCGGGTGCCGACGTGCTCGGCCTGCGCCTTCATCTCCTCCATCAGCCAGGGGCCCTGGATCACCTCGCGAAAGCCGGGATAGTTCTCGACATCGGTCGTGATCGTCAGCTGCCCGCCGGGCTGCAGCCCCTGCACCACGATCGGTTCGAGCATCGCGCGCGCCGCATAGATCGCGGCAGAATAGCCCGCGGGGCCGGAGCCGATGATCAACATCTTGGTGCGATGGGTAGCCATTGTTCGTTCTCTTGCTGGATTCGGGTAAACCGCGCCCCGATATGGGCGTCCGATCGCGTTTTGTCAGCCCACGAAGCGTTCGATGAGCCTTGCCTTTCGCGTCTCGTCCACACCTAAGGCGCGCGCGAGAAAATCGTCGGTCGAACCGTGCTCGCGTTCGATCGCGGCGAAATAGGTCTCGATATATTCGGGCCGGACCTCGATCAGCGCCGCGCGCGCATTGTCATCGATCGCCCCGTAATGCGCCTCGATCCTGGGCATGGATTGCCGTTCGAGCACGTGGACGGTGGGTGCGAGATTGGTCTTGAGATATTCAGCAACGATATCGTCGCGGTGAACGCCGAGCGCGTGGAGCAACAGGCTGGCCGCGATACCGGTGCGATCCTTTCCGGCAAAGCAGTGGACGAGGCTCGCGCCATCGCGATTGGCGAGCGCTTCGAGGTAAGCACCGAACATCGCGATCATCGCCGGGTTTTGCGGCATATTCGTATAGACCGCGAGCATCCGTTCCCGGGCGAGCGCTGCGGTCATGGCTCCGGTCGCATTCCCCTGGCCTGCTCCGGCCTCGTGCGGAGGCGCACTCGTTGTTTCGCCGTCATGAGCGATGATCCGGGCTGCGAAATCGGCCGGACGACGGCAGGGAAAGCGCTGCCTTTCGCTCTTGCCCCTGAGATCGATCACGGTGCGGATATCGAGCCGTTGCAGAATTTCGAGATCACGATCGCTGGCCTCGATGTGCTGACCGGAGCGGAACAGCAGGCCGCTCTTCACCCGCCCGCCATCAGCCACCCGGTAGCCGCCGTAATCGCGCAGATTGTGAATGCCCTCAGTGGCGAGGAAAGAAGAAGGTCGAGCGTGTTCGGTCATGGATGAGCCGTCAGTGGCATTGGACCGCCTGCGAGACAAGCGGACTAATGTCCCGCGAGATCTCCACAGAAAGCCGATGTCCAGGCCTGCACCGTGTCTTCGCGAACCGTGCCGATCATCGCCTGATAGCGGCGCTTGCGCTCTTCGAGAGGCATGTCGAGCGCGATTTCGATCGCGTGGGACAGGGCGTCGGGACTGTGCGGATTGACGATGAGTGCCCCTTCGCCCTCGCAGGCGAGTTGCTGCGCAGCGCCGGCGAAACCCGACAGGATCAGCACACCGGGATCATCGGGGTCCTGCGCGGCCACATATTCCTTTGCCACGAGGTTCATCCCGTCGCGCAAGGGTGTCACAAGGCCGATCTTCGCTGCCCGGAAAAACCCGAACAGTTCGGCATGGCTGTATCCGCGGTTGACGTAGCGAATGGGGACGATGTCGACTTCGCTGCGCGCGCCGTTGATCTGGCCGGTCTTGCGCTCGAGAGCCGCGCGGATCTCCTTGTAGCTTTCAACGTCCTCGCGGCTGGGCGGAGCGATCTGGACGAATACGAGGTCGCGGACCCTGCCCGGATGCTGATCGTAGAAGCGGCTGATCCCGTCGAGGCGCTCGGGCAGGCCCTTCGAATAGTCGAGCCGATCGACCCCGATCATGGCCGCGCGATGACGCGTTGACGAGAGAAGCCGCTGAGCAGCCTGCCTCGCTTCGCCGGTTGCACCCTGACGCTGGAAATCGTCCCAGTCGATCCCGATCGGATAGGCCCGCGCAAGCACGGTCCGACCGTTGCGGGTCACCTTGCCCGACGACCGGTCGACCTCGGCTTTGAGCTCGTTCTCGCAATAATGCATGAAGCTTTCGAGCCATTCCTCGGTCTGGAAACCGAGCAGGTCATAGAACAGCAGCGATTCCACCAGCCGTTCGTGAAACGGCAGCGAGGTCAGCAGCCGGGTGGGCGGCCAGGGGATGTGAAGGAAGAACCCGATCCGGTTCTTCGCCCCGTGCTCACGCAAGCGGTGGCCGAGCGGGATCAGGTGGTAGTCGTGGACCCAGACCAGGTCATCGTCCTTGAGCAGGGGCGTCACGCTGTCGGCAAACCGCTCGTTTACCCGTTCGTAGCCCCTTCCGGTCTCGTTCTCAAACTCGGCGAGATCGATGCGGTAATGAAACAGCGGCCACAATGTCGAGTTGGCGTAGCCGTTGTAATATTCGTGAACTTCTCGAGGGGACAGGTCGATCGTCGCCGTGGTCACCCCCTCGTTATGGACGAGGCTGACGTCGCCATCCTGATCTTCGCTTTCCTGACCCGACCAGCCGAACCACAGCCCGCCGCGATCCTTGAGCGCTGCGTTGAGCGCTCCGGCCAGTCCGCCTTGCGCACCGGCCGCGCCGCGCGCCTTGGGGACTGCCACCCGGTTGGATATGACGACGAGACGGCTTATCGGACTTCACTCCACGATTTCGACAACAGGCCGGCGCAATTGATCACTCCTACCAGCGAGTAGGTTTGAGGGAAGTTCCCCCACAATTCCCCGGTCTCGTAATCCAGGTCCTCGCTCAGCAGGCCCGATTGGGTGGTGTGGCTCAACATGGTGGTGAACAACGCCCGCGCTTCCTCGTCGCGCCCCGCGAGATGCAGCGCCTCGATCAGCCAGAAGGTGCAGACATTGAACGCGGTCTCGGGTGCGCCGAAATCGTCCTCGGCGGCATAGCGCAGCATGTGATCGCCGCGCCGCAAATGTTTCTCGACCGCCGCAAAGGTCTGCTGAAACCGCTCATTGTCCGGGGATAGGAACCGCAGTTCGACCATCTGGAGCAGGCTCGCGTCGAGATAGTCGCTCTCGAAGCTCGCTCCGTAATGGCCGCCCTCCTCGCCGTTTTCCTTCCACGCCTCGGCTTCGATCTTCGCGCTGATCGCATCGGCCCGTTCGCGCCAGTAATCGGCCCGTTCGGGCTTGCCGATATGGGCCGCGACATTGGCAAGCCGATCGCAGGCTGCCCAGCTCATCACCGCCGAATAGGTATGGACCTCCTGGCGAGTGCGGAATTCCCACAGGCCCGCATCGGGCTGATCGTGCATCTTCCACGCGACTTCGCCGACATGCTCGAGATTTTCGAAATCGTATTCATCGGCGGGACGCAGCAGGCGCTTGTCGAAGAACCCCTGGACGCTGGGAAGCACGATCTGGCCGTAGGCGTCGTGCTGCACCTGCTTGTAGGCGGCATTGCCGCGCCTGACAGGCCCCATCCCGCGATAGCCAGCAAGGTGCGAGGCGGTGGTCTCGTCGAGCTCGCTTTCGCCCATCACCGAATAGAGCGGCTGGATCTGACCACCCTTCGCAGCATCGACGATGTTGCGCAGGTAGCCGAGATATTTCTCCATCACGTCGAGCGCGCCAAGCCGGTTAAGCGCCTGGATGGTATAATAGGAATCGCGGATCCAGCAGTAGCGATAATCCCAGTTCCGCTCGGACCCGGCCGCGTCGGGGATTGAGGTTGTCAGCGCGGCCACGATCGCGCCCGTCTCCTCGTGCTGGCAGAGCTTGAGAGTGATCGCACAGCGGATCACCTCGTCCTGCCATTCGAACGGGATATGCAGGCCGCGCGCCCATTCCTGCCAGTATCTGCGGCTGCACTGTTCCATCGCGCGCACTTCTTCGCGCAGGTTTCCCGAAAACGGTTCGTCAGGACCGAGGAAGAAATGGAGGTCCTCCTCGACGCGGAAGGTCCGCTGCTCGAGGACGTAACCGACCGGGGCATCGGTCGAAAGGCGCAGCGGATGGCGACCGATCAGGTATCGGATGTGGTTGGTGCCGTGGGTGGTCTCGGCCAGCGAAGCCCCGTAGTCACGCGCCGGGTTCAGGACCACGCGAATGCGCGGATTGCCCGAAGTCGGACGCACGATCCTAGCAAAGGCGACCGGGCGATACATGCGCCCTGAACTTTCGTAGCGCGGACAAAAATCGAGCACCTGCACCGCGCTGCCATCCTCGGCGGTGAGCGTGGTCACCAGATGCGGGGTGTTGCGGATATACTCCTGCTTGGCCGAGACCTGCCCTTCGATCTCGAACCTCCAGCTGCCCGCATCCTGATTGCTGCCATTGAGCAGCGAGCAGAACACCGGATCGCCATCGACCCGTGGGACGCAGCCCCAGACCAGTCCGCCGCGCTGATC
>JBFHIF010000138.1:0-4865 GCA_041596595.1 Erythrobacter sp.
AAGGCTGCTTCACCCGCAATTGAGCGTTCCGGGCGAGACAATCATCCGCAAGGGCGATCAAGGTTCGAGCATGTATTTCGTTTCATCGGGCGCGGTCCAGGTCGAGATCGAGCCGGACCCTGTCGTGATCGGAACGGGCGGCTTCTTTGGCGAGATGGCTCTCATCGTCGATCAGCCGCGAACCGCGACGGTCGTCTCGCTGGGCTATAGCGAATTGCTGGCGCTATCGAGACGCGACTTCGAGACTTTGATGAAACTGGATGACCAGATCCGTTCGACCATCCGATCCGTTGCGGCTCAACGCCAGGCGGAGCTTTCCGGTTCGCACTAACCAGGTCGGCTTGCCGCTCGTTACAGCTGGAATGCGGGCCTTGCACGCAGCGCATCACGCCAGCGCGCGATGTTCGGCCGCTCGTTCCCGGGTTGCTTGCGGACGACGCGGGCGAAATCGATGAAACAGAACGCAGTGATATCGGCCCACGAAAGGCGATTGGCGGCGATGTGATCGCGGCCGGCCAGATGATCCTCGAGCATATCGAAGAAGTGCTCGATCTGCGCCAGTCCTCGTTCGGCCAGTGCGGGAATCTGGGCGTAATCGTGCGGGCCGGGCAGGGCGCGGTTCGCCATTGCCGGACTGCTGTTTCTCAGGGCGTTCGCGACCGCCATCCCGAGTTCCATCTCCACCCGTGAATTCCAGCTGGCGATCTCGGCTTTCTCCAGCGCTGTCGCGCCGAGCATCGGGGGCTCGGGGTATGTGGACTCGACCCAGGCCGCGATACCGGCATTGTCGCTGAGGACCGTTTTATCGTCGATCCGCAGGGCGGGAACGGTACAGGCCGGATTGATCTGCCGGAATTGTGCGCTCATTTGCTCGCCGCTCGCGAGGTCGATCTCGACCGCTTCGTGCGCAACCCCTTTCTCGGCGAGAAGGATGCGTGCCCGACGCGGGCTCGGAGCGGTTTTGCAGTCATAGAAGGTGAGGGGCATCGGCAAGTCTCTCGAAAATGGGAAAGGCTGCCGGAACCTATTGGCTCGATCGCACGCGGGCAAAGAAAAAGGGCGGGTCGCACCGGCGCCCGCCCCTATTCAATTCTATTTGGAGCGTTCGGATCACATCCGCGCGCGCACGCCCATGAAGAACAGCGTGCCGACCGGGCTGACCGGATAGGCCTGTTCGGTCACGAAGGGCTTTTCGTTGAACACGTTGTTCACCCCGCCATAGACGTCGAACGTGTCGTTCACGTCGATCGAGAAGCTGATGTCGTGGATCCACGTTTCGTCCGCAATCGCGTTATCGGGCGAATAGAGGTCGTTCCCCGTGGTCCCGACGCTTTCGATCTCGACCGAGCGCAGCCCCATCCGGTCAAGATAGGTCGTGCCCCAGGTCAGGCTGAAACTGCTCCAGTCCCAGGTGAGCGCGGCGCGGCCGGCCCATTCGGGGCGCTGCAATTCGCCCAGTTCGGGATCGACCAGCGTCAGGTCGCTCGGATCGAAGAAGTTGTTGAGCTTCTCCACCCAGGTGCCGCTGGCGGCGAGGGTAAAGCGATGTTCGCCCAGTTCCAGCCGGTACTGGCCCGAGAACTCGACGCCCGAGGTTTCCAGCCGCGCAAAGTTGAGCGAGCTCTGCCGCAGGAAGGTGAATCCGCCGGTGGTCGGGCTGCGCTCGAACAGCGTGCAGAAATTGTTGTCGATGTTCGAGCTGTCGACGCAGTTGTCGACGATGTCCTGCGCGGAAACCGTGCTGATCGCGTCCTCGATCTCGATATTGTAATAATCGACGCTCAGCACCAGACCGGGCACGAAAGTCGGCGTCAGCTGTGCGCCCACGGTCCAGGTGGTCGCGGTTTCGACATCGAGATCGGGATTGCCACCAATCGACCCCGAGAAACGCGCGGTCAGCGGATCGACATAGGAATAGCCCCCGCCACCAAAGGTAGGGTCAAAGCCGATCGAGTTGAAGAACGCGGTGCAGTTCGCCTGACGCAAGGCTGGATCGGGCGCGGCCTGGAGGTTGCCGACATCGCATGGATCGACCGGACGGAAGAAGGCGCCCTGCGGCGGGTTGAACAGCTCGTTGATGTTCGGCGCACGGACCGCCTGCGAATAGGTGCCGCGGAACAGGATGTCGCGTGTCGGCGCATAGAGGCCGTTCACGTTCCAGGTGAAGTTTCCGCCCGATGTGCTGTAATTGGCGTAGCGAGCGGCCGCGCTCACCTCGAGCGTTTCGGCAAACGGAACGCCTTGAAGGAACGGCAGCCGGACTTCGCCGAACAGGTCGTAGACCGAAATCTCGCCGCCGGCATTGCTGATCACGCTTGCGGGGTCGAAGACCAGCGAGTTCTGCGCGTTGGGCAGATCGCGCAGCAGGTCACCCGCATTGGCATCGGGGGTGTTGACCGGCACGACACCGCGAACCAGCGGATCGAACTCGGACCGACTCTGCTCCTCGCGGAATTCGAAGCCAGCGGCAAACCCGATCGGGCCGCCGGGCAGTTCGAACATCGCCCCGGTATCGCCGGTAAAGATCATGCTGAAGACCAGTTGTTCGAGTTCGAACTGATTGACCACGGTGGTGGTGATGAAATCGATCGCTTCCTGGCTGATCGCGCCGACCCCGCCGAGGATGTTGGCCGGTTTGCACTGGCCGTCGCCGGGGTTGAAGGTGAAGAAGCCGGGATCGCCTGCGGGAATGCCGAAGGGCGTGGTCGCGGGCGGGGTCGGGTCGATATCCGAACGACAGATCGGCTGCCCTCCCGGCCCGGTTGTCACGTCGATCGCGGCGTAGAACCGGTCCATGATGACGCTGTTGGCGTCCATGCTGGTCTGGTTGAACTTGCCGTAATTGGCGCTGATCTCGTAACCGAGGTGGTCGGTGAGGTCGCCGCGCACGCCGCCCACGAAACGCCAGGTCTCGAACTCGTTGCGATTGCGATTCGGGCCGAGATCGGCCGGATCGCGGGTAATGTAGAAGCCATTGCCCCCGCCGAACAGGAGCGGTTCGATCGCTACCCGCAACGCGGCCGGGATGAAGGGATTGTCCTCCTTGATCGTCAGCAGGTCATAGAAGGTGTTGGGCTGGGCCTCGAATTCCGCCGCGTTCGACACATACTTGCCTTCGAAGAAGAAGGTCGCCTCGGACGAAAGCTCGTAGGTCAGGTTGGTGTTGACCGACCACCGTTCGGTTTCCGGGATAAGCGAATTGACGTCGAAATTGTTCTGGATGCCGTCACCGCCGAACTGATTGAACAGGCCTGTGATCGCACCATCGCGATAGACCGAGACGCTCCCGTCGGCGTTGATATTGTAGCAGCCGCCCGCAATCCCGAAGGCGTCACCGAACAGCAGGCTGTTGAACCCGACCGAGGACTGGAGGCAATCATCGACACCGTTATTGTCGATATCACCGCCGAAGGAGCCGAGGCCGAACAGACCCGGTGCAACCACACCGCCCGCCGAAGACAGCGAGAAGCGCGGATCGGTCGCGATGAAGCGCCGCGGCGAATTGACCGCGCGATCGATCAGCGCCTGTTCCGCCGCGGTCGGCGTCTTACCGCCCGAGAAAATCGCGTTGTAGGTGCTCGATCCCGGGGTCGGGATCAGGAAACCTCGCGGAAACCGGCCCTCAGCGGTGTTGTAGTAAGCGGAGAAATTGGGCGTGCTGCCGCCCAGATCGCCGGCCTGGAAACGCAGCGCCGGGTTGGCCTGGTCATCGTGGATGCCGTTATTGCGCGAAAATTCGCGATCGCCGAACTTGAGCTCCTCGCCATAGGCGTATTCACCCGACACCACGAAATTGCCGCGTCCGTCGGCGAAATTGACCCCCCAGGTGAGATCGCCGTTGATCCGCCAGGCATCGCCCTCTGACGAGATGCCCGACTGGACATTGGCCTCAAGCCCCTCGAAATCGTCACGCAGCACGAAGTTGACCACGCCGGTGACCGCGTCGGCACCGTAGATCGACGAAGCGCCGCCCGTGAGGGTTTCCACTCGCTCGATCAGCGCGGTCGGAATCGAGTTGACGTCGACGATCTGCGCGCCGGCAACGCCCGAGACGTGACGACGCCCGTTGACCAGCACCAGCGTGCGGCCCGCCCCCAGGCCGCGAAGATTGAGTGTCGCCTGGCCGACGGCTGACGAGAACACCCCGTCGATCGAGGCTTCGGTCGAAGTCGAGGTCGAAAGCGCGGGAACATCGCGCAGCGTCTGGACCACGTCCGCCGTGCCCGATTGCTGCAGTTCCTCGGCACCAACCGCGAGGATCGGCGCTGGCGCTCCGATATTGGGATCGCGTGCGATGCGCGAGCCGACCACCACGATGCGGTTGTCTTCGGTCTGGGCCTGCGGCTCCTCGTCCTCGTCACTCGCCTGCGCGTGAGCGGCGAAAGGCATCGCGCTGGCTGCGGCAAGGAGCAGGGCGGTGCGCGAAAGCTTGAGCGTGTGCGACGCGTTGGAAGTAGTCATTATCGATCCCCTGTTTTTAAGTCGGGGAAATTACGCCGAGGGGTTTCGCGCAAGTCAAGCAGGGGCCGGGTGAAGTCGAAACAATCATCAAGAGCCCGGCCAGATTGTTGCAATTTTGCAATAAAAAACCGGCGAACTGCTTGGGAATCGTAAGACCAAGAGTATTTATAGACCGGGGCGCCAAGGGCGCGCGCTATTCGTCCTTGTAGACCGTACCCGCCTTCATCACGAAGCCGACATTCTCAAGCAGCGAAATATCGGTCAGCGGATTGCCGCGCACCGCGATGATATCGGCCGCGGCCCCATCCGCGATCCTGCCGAGCCTGCCGGTCTGTCCCAGCGCATCCGCCGCGTTCACCGTCGCCGCCCGAAGCGCGTCGGCAGGCGTCATTCCGAATTGCACC
>JBFHIF010000139.1:0-4819 GCA_041596595.1 Erythrobacter sp.
ACGCTCAGCGAGTCGTTGCCAAGGCATTGCATGATGGAATCCGCTCTTCTTCTCCCCGGTGCGAAAGCGCCTGCCGACCTTGTGTCGCCCACCCGTAACGCGCCGGGTTCGGCAGCGCGGCTTTCGGGGCTCGAGATCGCTGCCCTGTCGAAGGCGCGTGAAGGCCGGTGGCGTCCCGGTCTGGCCGGTCAGCCCTTGCATAGCGAGATATTCGCCAGCGCCGATGATGCCGGTGGAGCCGGGGTGGCACTGGCGCTGGCGCGCGATGCCTTGCGGGTAGCCGCACAAGGGGAAAATCCCTTGGCCGAGGCGAATGACCGGCGGCAGGTTCTGTGGGTCCAGGACAGGCGTGCGGTGCAGCGCAGCGGGCGTCCCTGCCGCCATGGCCTGCCGCCCGATCTGCGCGACCGGCTGATCCATGTGGAAGCGGCTTCTGCCGAGGATGCCCTGTTCGCGCTCGAGGAAGGGCTTCGATGCCGCGACCTTGCCTGCGTGATTGGCGAGATCACGGGCAACCCTCGTGCGCTCGATTTTACCGCCTCGCGCCGCCTCAGCCTGGCGGCGGAAAGACACGGCGTGGCGCTGTGGCTGGTGCGGCTCGATGCCGCGCCCGAACTGTCCTCGGCGCGAATGCGCTGGAAGGTTGCGCCTGCGCCCTCCGCACCCGCTCGCTGGAATGCTGCTGCTCCCGGCGCGCCCGCGTGGAAAGCCGAACTGTTCCGCGCGCGCAGGCATGCCCCGGGAGAATGGATTTTGAACGATGACAACGGACGTCTTCACGCCCGGCGCCCCGGCATCCCCGCACCGGCCAACACGCAGGATCCTGGCGATATGGTTCGCCCGACTGTCGGTCGATCGTTGGCGGCTGTCGCAAGGCGGTGAGCCTGGCGAGGGTGTCGATGCGCTACCTACCGCGCTGATTACCGAAACCGCGCACGGCCCGCGTATCGAGGCTGTGAATGGGGCTGGTCATGCGGCGGGCGCGCGGCCCGACATGATGCTCGCCGATGCGCGCACGCTGTGCCCTCGCATCACGGTTTTCCCGGCTGACCCTGCCGGTGATCTCGACACGCTCGAAAAACTGGCCTTGTGGGCACAGCGATGGGGGCCGTGGAGCGCGCTCGACCCGCCTGACGGCGTGCTGGTCGACATCACCGCCGCAGCCCACCTGTTCGGAGGGGAAAGGCGTCTGCTGGCCGATGTCGAAGCCGCCTTTGCAAAGCGGGGGTTGATGGCCCGCGGGGCGATCGCGCCTACGGCGGGAGCCGCATGGGCGCTCGCTCATTTCGGGCCGCCCCGCGCGATCCTGGGAGCCGATGAGAATGCCGCGCAGCGCCTCGCTGGTCTGCCAGTCGCGGCACTCCGGCTCGACGAGGATGTGTTGAAGGTGCTTCGCAGGCTGGGGCTGAAAAGCCTTGGCGATCTTGTCGGGATCGCAACCGGAACCCTCGATCGATCCGAGGCCGCTGCCCGCGATGCGATCCAGCGGCGGTTTCGCAATCGCAAGTCGCCGGCGGCCAATCCGCTTATCCGTCTCGACCAGCTGCTCGGGGGGGTTCCGGAACCGCTGCTCCCGGTCATTCCTCATCATGCCCCGCTGGTGCAGCGCAGACTGATGGAGCCGATCCGCCATCGCTCGCTGCTCGATCGGGTGCTCGCCGATCTGGCGCAGGACATGGTGCGCGAACTCGAGGCGCGGGGGGAGGGTGCGCGGCGGCTCGAACTGGGGCTCTGGCGCGTCGATGGGGAAGTGCTGGTGCGGCGCCTCGAACTGGCCGCCGCGACGCGCGAGGCGGAGCATATCACGCGTCTCTTCGGGGATAGGCTCGACGACATCGACGCGGGTTTCGGCATCGAGACGGTGCGCCTGCGCGCGAGCTGGGCCGAGCCCCTCGCGCTGGCTCAGGGCGATGTCGAGGAGGCGGCCGAACGTCACGGCACTTCGCTCAGCGCCTGTATCGACCGGCTGAGCGTTCGGCTTGGGGCAGGGGCTATCCGCCGCCCGGTTTCCCACGCCAGCCATCTGCCCGAACGCGCCCAACGTTGGCAGCCCCCGCTTGAACCCAAGCCGACTTCGCAAGGCTTGTTTGAATTTCATTCCAGGCCTTTGAAACTGCTCGACAAGCCGGAATTGATCTCGGTTCTCTACGCTTCGCCGGATGGCTTGCCGCAGCGGTTCCGCTGGCGCGGCGCGGTATGGGAAGTCGAGCGGGTCGAAGGGCCCGAACGGATCGCGCCCGAATGGTGGCGCGAGAAATCGACCGCAAGGCTGCGGGACTATTACCGGGTCGAGGATGCCTCCGGACGCCGCTTCTGGATCTATCGCCAGGGTATTGTGGGCGATGGCCGCGGGGGGATGCCCTCTTGGTTTCTGCAGGGTCTTTACGCCTGAAAATCGCCCGAACTGCCCGCCGGCGATCAAGTTTCGTTTACCCACTCGTGCTAATTGGGGAGGATGAATTTGCACATCATCCCGCGCACGAGCGAACGGCGCTCTATCCACCTGACGATCCACGGACGGGTGAAGTCGGTTCGGTTCCCCTGCGAACTGATCGACATCTCGGAGGGAGGTTGCAAGATTCGCAGTTATTCGGGGTTCGCTCAAATCGGTGACCGGGTCACCTTGCGCATAGGCAACGTCAACGCCCCGCTCGGCAATATCGCCTGGATTGACGGGCCGATCGCTGGCATCGCCTATGACGGACAGATGCATGCAGCGGTGATCGATTACCTGGTCCATCACCACGCCGCCAACAATTCTGCTGGGTAGAATCTCCGTGGGCGGGTCTTGTCCGGAAGACCCCAGAATTAGGGGCCGGCTCCCACACGGAACCGACCCCCTTCGATCAATGCGTGCAACTCACTTGGCCGGCGCAATCACCAGTCGATTGTTGAGCGGCTGAAGCGAGC
Source organism: Erythrobacter sp. (assembly GCA_041596595.1). Lineage (GTDB taxonomy): Bacteria > Pseudomonadota > Alphaproteobacteria > Sphingomonadales > Sphingomonadaceae > Erythrobacter. The sequence continues at coordinate 2,911 of JBFHIF010000139.1, forward strand.
GCGCGCTCATTCCGAGCGCATTTTCGAATGCCGCGATCTGTTCGGCACTGGCCTCGATCGCGTTGTCCACCACGTGCCAGTTCACGTTTTCGCTACACGGCGGTGTGGTGAGCGAGCCCATGTAGCGGAACACGTCCAGTTCCGCAGGAACCATCGAGCCCATGTCAATCGAGAGGGAAGCCCCATTTCCTCGGGGCAGGGCGTCAATGATGGTCTGCAACCCTTCATTGGCGTCGCCTTCCTCGAACATCACTCCGAGCACCCCGAGAGTGCCATCGCGGGTGGCGTGAACGAAATGCGCGGTGAGCGGATAACGCTTGCCGTTGATGGCGTGTTCGGAAGGGGTGTGAAAGTGAACCTGAACGAGATTGAACAGGCGATCGCCCGAAATCATGCCTTGGCCGGGCGCTGCGTCGACCTGGATCATGTGCTTGCCCAAGCGGAGCGTGCCTTCCGTCGGGCCATAGTCGCCAGCCAGGACGACATTGCCATAGGCAGTTGGATTTCCGAGGTCGATCGGCGACTGCATATGACCAGCGTCGCAAGATGCGTAAGTCTCCCCCGCAGCGGACCATCCTTCGGCGGATTGGCCATCGCCATAGGACCAGCTTTGTGCCGAAGCAGCAGCGCCAGCAAGGGTGAGGGCAGCGATGGCTGCGATCTGATTGAGATGTTTCATGATGCTCCCTTATCGGGGAGCCCAATGAGCCCCCCTGGATGAAAACCACGGCAAGTTTGCCGCGTCTGCGTCCGACATCACGAGCTGGATTGCTCGCCAGAGGGGCCCGGTACGCGACGATATTATAACGGCAAAGGTTCCCCTTGTGCACGCTTTTTCACTGGTAAAGCGCGAAGGAGAACATATAAGGAACATAGAGGATTCTCCATGACCCAGCAAACCATCAAAGAAAAACTCGAAATCCTTGCCGACGCGGCCAAATACGATGCGTCCTGCGCATCGTCCGGCACGGCAAAGAAGAATTCGCTGGGCGGGAAAGGTATCGGCTCGACCGAAGGAATGGGGATCTGCCACGCCTATGCGCCTGATGGCCGATGCATCTCGTTGCTCAAGGTGCTGCTGACCAACCATTGCATCTTCGATTGTCACTACTGCATCAATCGCAAGAGTTCGAATGTCCGGCGCGCACGCTTCACCCCGCAGGAAGTCGCCGATCTCACGCTCAATTTCTATCGCCGCAATTATATCGAGGGACTGTTTCTGTCCTCGGGCATCATCAAGAGCTCGAACCACACGATGGAGCAATTGGTCGAGACCGCCAGGATCCTGCGGGAGGAACACGATTTTCGCGGGTATATTCATCTCAAGACCATTCCCGAGGCCGATCCGGAACTGATCCATCAGGCCGGGCTTTACGCCGATCGCGTATCGATCAATGTCGAGCTGCCGACCACGAGCGGGCTGTCCCGGCTCGCGCCCGACAAGGACGAACGCCAGATCGAGGGCGCGCTCGCCCAGACCAAGTCCCGCATCATCGAGGCGAAGGACGAAAAGAAGCGGTTCAAGCACGCGCCCAGTTTCGCGCCCGCAGGGCAGTCTACCCAGATGATTGTCGGCGCGGACGATGCGAGTGACGCCGACATCGTGACCAAGGCGAGCAAGCTGTATGGAAGTTTCGGCCTTCGCCGGGTCTATTACAGCGCGTTCTCGCCCATTCCCGATGCCTCGGCGGTGCTTCCCCTCAAGCGTCCGCCCCTGATGCGCGAGCACCGCCTCTATCAGTCCGACTGGCTGATGCGGTTCTACGGATTTGCACCGGGAGAAGTCGCCCAGGCGACAGGGCAGGACGGCAACCTGCCGCTCGATATCGATCCCAAGCTCGCCTGGGCGCTGAAGTTTCGCGAGTCTTTTCCGGTCGATGTCAATCGCGCACCGAAGGAACAATTGCTG
>JBFHIF010000140.1:0-4788 GCA_041596595.1 Erythrobacter sp.
GCGCTCGGCGAGTTCGAGGAAGCGATTGGTCTCGGCATATTGGTCGATCAGCCATTCCTTGTCCTCGATCAATGCGGTCAGCGGCCATGCCGCCGCGAGCAGGCCGAGGAGATAGATCTGGAGCATCAGTGTATCGCCGTCGATCCCGAAAAACTCGTAGGTCGAAGCCGAGAAGTCGGTTCCCATCGCCGCGATGATCGCGGTTAACGCGATGCTGAAAGCCGCGCCGCTGGCGCCGTAGAGATAGGCGGCGACCACGACGCCGATGACCGGAAGGAACAGCAGGTGGTCGGCATCGAGAGCGAAAATCGCCGCGTTGGCAAAGCCGATGCCTGCGAGCATCACGACGAAGCCGAGCCGCCGGTCGCGAAGGAAGCGTTTGCGCGGATCGGAGATGCCGCTTGCGATCGCGACGATGACCGGGGTCGCGATCATCGTGCCCAGGGAAACGGTCGAGAACCACGAGAAGAAGAACACGAAGGACAGCCCGCCTGCGAGCAGGGTGGCTATGGAGGCGCTGACCAGCCCGCCCGCGAGCGTTGCCCAGAAGAAAACAAGGACCGAGCCGAGCCGGCCGAGCGCATGCGCATTGCCGTTACAGCGCCTCATCAATCCGGTCACCAGCATCGCCTCGGCGATGTTTGCCAGCGTGTAGATCGCGCTTTCGAAGACCGATGCGCCCATGACCGCGTTCGAGGCGAAGCTCGCCAGCGAGACCAGCAAGAGAACGGCCGGCCGACGCCGGCGATCGGCCAGTAGCAGGGCGGCGATGAAGATCCCGCTGGCCGGCCAGATCGTCGCGAGCCCGTCGGCCCCTTGCGTAAGGTAGAGCGAGTAATAGGCCGCGAGGAAATATCCGAGCGCCGCCGCCCCGGCGATCAGCCAGTCCCGCCGTAGCGGAAATTCAAGATGAGGCGACCCCTTCATACCGTGCCGAGATTTGGCACAGGAAGGTTAACAGGATATCCAACGCCCCTCGGGAAATACGCCTAAACGCGCGGCTAAGTCGGTTAAACCTCCACCGGGACGAAAGCGGTGCGTGCATCGCCGCTATTGGGGGTGCCGTCCTTGTCCATCACCAGCAGCCGGGCCTCGCCCGAGCGCGCACGCGGGCGATGCTCGGTTCCCGCCGGAACGACGATCAGGTCGCCTGTATCCAGGTGTTCGACATGGGTGCGAAACTCGATGTCGAGCTCGCCTGCGATCACGAGGAACAGCTCGTCTGTGTCGGGATGGACGTGCCAGTGATAATCGCCCTCGACCCGCGCGAGGCGCACTTCGTTGTCATTATAGCGCGCGGCGAGCCGCGGAGCCCATTGCTGCGTGAACAGATCGAACTTCTCGGCCAGGACGATCTTCCTGGGAGCCGCGCCGGGCATCAGAACACCACCACGCTGCGGATGCTTTCGCCCGAATGCATCAGGTCGAAACCCTTGTTGATCTCCTCGAGGCTGAGCACGTGCGTGATCATCGGGTCGATCGCGATCTTGCCTTCCATGTACCAGTCGACGATCCGGGGGACATCGGTGCGGCCCTTCGCCCCGCCAAAGGCGGTGCCGCGCCAGTTGCGCCCGGTGACGAGCTGGAACGGACGGGTCGAGATCTCGCGCCCCGCCTCGGCCACGCCGATGATGATCGAGGTGCCCCAGCCCTTGTGGCAGCATTCGAGCGCGTCGCGCATCACCTGGACATTGCCGGTGCAGTCGAAGGAATAGTCCGCGCCGCCATCGAGCAGTTCGACGAGGTGGGCGACCACGTTCTTGACCTCGCGCGGATTGACGAAATCGGTCATTCCGAATTTCTCGCCCCATTCGCGCTTGGCCGGGTTGATATCGACCCCGACGATCCGGCCCGCGCCCGCCATGCGTGCGCCCTGGATGACGTTCAATCCGATCCCGCCGAGCCCGAACACCACCACATTGTCACCCGGGCGCACGTCGGCGGTGTTGATCACCGCGCCCACGCCGGTCGTCACCCCGCAGCCGACATAGCAGGCCGACTGAAACGGCGCGTCGTCGCGGATCTTCGCCACCGCGATTTCGGGCAGGACGGTGAAATTGGAGAAGGTCGAACACCCCATGTAGTGATGGATCATCTCGCCCTTGTAGGAAAAGCGGCTGGTCCCGTCGGGCATCAGCCCCTTGCCCTGCGTTTCGCGGATCGCGCTGCACAGATTGGTCTTGCCGCTGAGGCACATCTTACACTGGCGGCATTCGGGGGTGTAGAGCGGGATCACGTGGTCGCCGGGCGCGACGCTCGTGACCCCGGCACCGACTTCGCGCACCACGCCCGCACCCTCATGGCCGAGGACACTGGGGAACAGTCCCTCGCTGTCGAGACCGTCCAGCGTATAGGCATCGGTATGGCAGATCCCGGTCGCCATGATCTCGATCAGGACCTCGCCCGCTTTCGGACCTTCTAGGTCGAGTTCGACAATTTCGAGCGGCTGCTTGGCTTCGAAGGCGACGGCGGCGCGGGTTTTCATGGCTTGAGACGGTCCCTTGGTTGGTCGTTGATCCTTAACGCCATAGCACGGCTCTCTGGCATGGCGAGAGCCGCGGGCGTGCCAACGGCGCTGTCGGGCCGGGTGGTCAAGTGTTAGAGGTCAGGCTAACGCTTGCGCGGAACACGACGTCCGCGCGCAAAGCGCGATTTTCGGGGAAGAAATAATGGGATCGACCAGCGGGCTGGTAACTTTCGTGCGCGGACCGGATGCCATCGAATTGCCGGCTCGCCGCGCATGGCTGGCGGTGGCTCTGGCCTTCTTCGTGCTGGTGGCAGGGGCCGGTGTGGCGCTGGCTCACGGGCCCGAGGGGCATCACGGCAAGGGCGCGGCTTCCACTCCAGCAGCCGAGGCGCCCGCGGAGGGTGTGGAGGCATCCGGTAGCACGATGGTGACAGGGGAAGAGGCGGATCCGACTGCGCCAGCCCAGGCCGCGCATCCCACTCATGTCGAGCCTGCCGGAGAGCTCGGTGACGTCCTGCGCGCACTTCACCCCGCGACGGTCCATTTTCCGATCGCATTTTTCCTGTTTGCCGGACTGCTCGAAATCCTCGCCCTTGCGCGCAAGCGCCCGGCCTGGTTCGCGACGGTCGACATCCTGATGCTCGCAGGGGCGATCGGTGCGATCCTCGCCGCGCTGTTCGGCTGGATTCACACCGGGTTCTGGCTTGGCGGCGACCTTGCAATGCAATGGCATCGCTGGACCGGGACGGGCATCGCGCTTGCCGGCCTGGTCGCGCTCGTGGCGCTGCGCCGGGAAAGCCGGGCGCTGGTTCGCGCTGTGCTGGCAGTGATCTGCGTGGCGCTGTTGCTGCAGGGTTTCTGGGGCGGCGAACTCGCACATGGCCCCAATCACCTCGCCTGGTATTGACCGCGATCAGCTTGCTGGCGCGCCATGGCCGCGCGCCGCCTAGCGTTTGACGGCCTGGCGGGCCTCTTCGAGCAAAGCGGGGGTGAGCTCGGCCGAACGCGGGGGAAGAGGGGTCCCGTCGCCCATTTCGCCATTGGCCTCGATATCCTCGAGCAGCAGCTTCATCTCGGCGATTTCCTTCACCTGCGCCTCGATGATCGCGTCGGCGAGTTCGCGAACCCGTGGATCGCTGATTTCGGCGCGGCGACTGGTGAGGACCGCGATCGAGTGATGCGGGATCATCGCTTTCATCCAGGCCTCGTCCTCGACCGTCGCCTGACTACGCGCGAGAAACACGAACAGGACAAATCCCCCGATCGCCGCGATCATCACCGTGATCTTTGTCGCGAGGGTCCGATACATCCCCCACATGAAGCCGAGCATGATCACGATCATCGCCATGCCCATCATCAGCGCCATCCACATCCGGGTCTGGCTGAAGAGGACGTGGCCGGGTTCGTAGACGTTGGCGTATTTGAGCGCGAACATCGTCACGATCGAGGTCGCGATCATCGCGAAAAAGGTGGTCCACTTGCCGTGGTGCGAGGCGCTGTTCTTGCTCATCATACTCTCCCCATGTCCTGCCCGATTCAATCGGGTGGAACCGGCCTGGTTCCGAAAAAGGGGGATGAGGCGCGCGATCGGGAAGACAGGGCCGCGTCGCGCGGACGCGGCCCTGCTCACACGGGCATTTCCTTAGAAACGGACCCCGACACCGGCGACGATCTGGTCGGTGTTCACATCACCAAACGATCCATCACCGACATCACGATAGCGCGAGTGACGGTATTCGACCCGTGCCTCGAGCGGTCCGGGCAGCTGGAACTGGAGGCCGCCGCCAAAGCGGACACCGCCGGCATTGTCCTCGAGCTCGGAGAGCGTTCCCGAAGAGGTGAAGGCCCTGGTGTCGAGCGAGGTGTAACCCGCCTTGCCGTAAGCGGCGATGCCTTCGGTCAGGCCCACGCCTGCGCGAACGCCGATGTAATACTGGCCATTGGCTTCGAGCCCGTCACGCGCCCCGGCAAAACTCGAGGGGAAGCGGGTCGAGCTATCGCTGGTCGAAAGCTCGCCCTCGACACCGACAAAGGCGCTGCCGAGGCTGAGGTCGTAGCCGCCATTGATACCGTAAACCGCCGAATCGGCGGTTGCGGTCGCAGACCCGTCGGTCGATTCGACGTCAATGCCCTCGAACCCGCCGAGAGCGCCCACATACAGGCCGCCCGGTGCGCGGGTATCCTGTGCAAGCGCCGGAGAGGCGGCGAGGCCGGCAGCGGCCGCAGCAGTCAAAATCATGATCTTTTTCATCATATGTCCTTTTCTGTGATGAAAGTTAGAACGGGCCGTTCGAACCTTGCGGCTTGCGCGGCGATGAACC
>JBFHIF010000141.1:0-4778 GCA_041596595.1 Erythrobacter sp.
ACGCGATCGAGCGGCTCGAACCCGGTCACGCGCTCGTGGGCCCTGCGATCATCGCCGAGTCAACCGGGACGGTGGTGGTCGAGCCGGGCTGGCAACTGCGCGTTGACGGCGCGGGCAACCTGTTGCTGACTGCCCAGGCGCGGTTCGAAAAACGTGATGCCTCGCAGGACGTGGACCCGGTGACTCTGGAGGTGTTCAACAATCTCTTCATGTCGGTGGCCGAGCAGATGGGGATCGTGCTTCGCAACACCGCGCAATCGGTCAACGTCAAGGAACGGCTCGATTTCTCCTGCGCGATATTCGACCCGCAGGGCAATCTCGTGGCGAATGCGCCGCACGTTCCGGTCCACCTGGGTTCGATGGACGAGACGGTCAAGACTGTCATCGCCAGCGGCCACGCGATCGAACCGGGCGATGCCTTCGTCCAGAACAATCCGCACAAGGGAGGGTCGCATCTCCCCGATATAACCGTGGTCACCCCGGTCTTCGATGCAGACGGTGCGGGACCGATCTTCTTCACCGCCAGCCGGGCCCACCACGAGGATATCGGCGGCATCGCCCCCGGATCGATGTCTCCCGATGGTCGCACGATCGCGGACGAGGGCGTTGTGCTCGACAATCTCAAGCTGGTCGAACGCGGCAAGTTCATGAGCCGCCGGATCGAAGAGGCTCTCGGCTCCGGACCCTATCCTGCGCGCAATATCGAGCAGAACGTCGCCGATCTGATGGCACAGGTCGCCGCCAACGCTACCGGGGCACGCGAGCTTGTGAAGCTCGCGCAAGGCTACACCCTGCCCATCGTCCACGCCTATATGGGCCATATTCAGGACAATGCCGAAAAAGCCGTCCGCCGGGCGGTGCGAACCCTCTCGGACGGACATTACCGACTGGCTCTCGACAGCGGAGCCGAAATCGCGGTTGCCGTCACGATCGACCATGCAGCCGGGTCGGCGCGGATCGATTTCACCGGCACCAGTTCGCAAGCGGATAATGCCTTCAATGCCCCGCGCGCAGTGACCCGCGCCGCGGTGCTCTATGTCATGCGCTGTCTGGTCGCCGATGCGATACCGCTCAATGCCGGGTGCATGAGGCCGCTCGAGATCGTCGTTCCCGAAGGAAGCCTCCTCAATCCGCGCTGGCCTGCGGCGGTGGTCGCCGGGAATGTCGAGACCAGCCAGGCGATCACCGATGCGCTGTTCGCCGCGCTCGGACGATTGGGAACCAGCCAGGGGACGATGAACAATCTCACCTTCGGCAATGATCAACTGCAATATTACGAGACAATCTGTTCGGGCGCGCCCGCGGGGCCAGGCTTTGACGGCGCTGCGGCGGTGCACACTCACATGACCAATACGAGGATGACCGATCCTGAAATTCTCGAGATGCGATACCCGGTCGTGCTTGACCGCTTTTCCGTCGATCGCGAGTCGGGCGGACGCGGTCGATGGAACGCGGGAGACGGAGTAACCCGAAAAATTCGTTTCCTCGAGCCGATGCAATGCTCGATCCTTTCCGAAAGGCGCCGGGTTCCGGCATCCGGACTGATGGGAGGCGAACCGGGACGGGTCGGGCAGAACCGCGTGATCCGCGCCAATGGCCGCCATGACGATCTCTCCGGATGTGACAAGGCCGCCATGGAACCAGGCGACGCGATAGAGATCCGCACGCCCACGGGAGGTGGGTTCGGACCCGTCAGCGAACGTGTAGAGGGCGAGAAGGAAGACGTCGCATGAGCAGGACAATTGGACCGGGCGCGCTGGTCACCGCCGCTTTCATCGGGCCAGGAACGGTCACCGCCTGCACGCTCGCGGGGGCCAATTTCGGCTATGCGCTGGCCTGGGCTCTGGTCGTCGCCACGCTCGCTACCATCGTGCTTCAGGAAATGGCTGCGCGCTTGGGTGTCGTGACACGCAAGGGGCTGGGTGAGAACCTCGCTGACCTGTTCGCCCTGAGCGCGTGGAAATGGCCGCTCGCAGTGCTGGTGGGGCTGGCCCTTTATCTGGGCAATTCCGCCTACGAGGCCGGAAATCTCTCCGGCGCGGCGCTGGGCATATCCGGCATTGTCGGAGAATCGCGGAGCGTGTTCATCGCCTCGGTGGCGCTTATGGCGCTGCTCGCCGGTGGCCTCCTTCTTGCAGGCACCTATCGCCAGATCGAGCGCGTGCTAATTGGGCTGGTCGTGCTGATGGCGGCGGCCTTTACCGCCACCTTTATTATGGTCCGCCCCGATCTGGGCGCGCTCGCTTCGGGAATGGTCACGCCCGAAATTCCGGCGGGAGCGCTGCTCACCGTGGCCGCTCTGGTTGGGACCACGGTGGTGCCATACAACCTGTTCCTTCATGCCAGCGCAGCGCGAAACGCCTTTGCCGGCCCGGACGACCTGCCCGCCGCGCGCCGAGATACCGCGGTCACGATCGGACTGGGTGGGCTGGTCGCAATCCTCATCGTGTCGACCGCGGCCGCGAGCCTTTTCGCGCGGGGTATCGCGGTCGAAGGAGCGAGCGACATGGCGCAGCAACTTGCGCCGCTTTTTGGCCCCTTCGCGAAATATCTCCTTGGAATGGGACTGTTTGCCGCCGGGCTGACCAGCGCGATTACAGCACCGCTCGCCACCGGTTACGCAATGACCGAGATCTTGCGGCTCGAGGGCGGCCAGCAGGGACTGGGATTCCGGCTTATCGCAATCAGCGTGATCGCGGTCGGGGCGATGCTGGCGCTGGCCGGGATCCGCCCGATCGAGGTGATCGTGATCGCGCAGGTCGCCAACGGGCTGTTGTTGCCGATCATCGCGGGATTCCTGCTTTACGCGGTCAATCGGGCCAAATTGCTCGGCGACCATGCCAATGGCGCTCTCGCCAACGCATTCGGATTTGCGGTCGTGCTGCTGGCGACTGGTCTTGGCCTGCGCATCGTTTATTCTGCGCTGGCAGTGGGATGAACTTTCAAACACTTGTCGAAACGCGCCAAACTGCCTCGAGCAAGGGCGTATAAAGCGATGATAGCTTGAGTTTGGCGACCAAAGACGTAGGGTTGCCGAACACGGTCGTCTCCGGGGGGAAGACGAACGGGTTGACGCAGCAACCCCACCGAACTCTCACCGGATGCCAGCGGGCGCTCGCTTCGACGTTCCCGATGCGGACGATGCGTATGCAGCGCCAACCGGGGGGGACAGAGTGCACACATCGTCGCAATCGAAATGGGGTCTTCGGGGACATTCGGCGCAGCGGGTTTCCCGGCTTGCGCTGGGCCTGTCGCTCGCCGTCACCGCGCTCGCTCTTCCTGCCACCAAGGCTCAGGCGCAAACGCAAGCGACCCCGCCCACGCGCGGCGAACTTGTCCCGCCCGATCGCCGGCTCCCGGCGCGCGGGACGACGCTGACGATTGATGGTGGGATGGAACGCGCACCTTGCGCGCTCGACCGCGAGGAATATGCCGATCTGCGGTTTACGCTTGGGTCAGCGCAGTTTTCCGGTCTGGAAGCGGTTCCGGGGCTCTCGCTCGATCGTGCCTGGCGCGATTATGCGGGCCGCGAGGTGCCGATTTCGGTGCTGTGCGACATTCGTGCGCGGGCCAATGCGATCCTGCGTGAAGCCGGCTATTTCGCCACCGTCGAGATTCCCGAGCAGGGTCTGGCAGACGGGGTGCCCGATTTCCGTGTGGTGTTCGGCAGACTGACAGCCGTGCGGGTGCGCGGCGATGCCGGCCCATCCGAAGGCATCGTGGCCGGCTATCTGGAAAAACTGACCGGGCGCGAGGTCTTCAACGCGCACGAAGCCGAACGCTATCTGCTGCTGGCCGATGATCTGCCTGGGGTAGACGTGCGGATGTCGCTGCGCCCGGCGGCAAACGGCGATCCCGGCGATCTGGTCGGTGAGATCGCCGTGGTCAGGCAACGCGGAATGCTCGACCTCAATGTGCAGAATTTCGGCTCGCGTGCAGTCGGGCGATTCGGCGGATTGCTGCGCGGTGAAATTTACGACCTTACCGGAATGGGGGATCGCACCTCGCTCGCCTTTTATTCGACCCACGATTTCGACGAGCAGCAGACCATCCAGTTGGGCCACGACTTCGCGATCGGGAGCGAGGGTTTGAGGCTGGGGGCGCAAGTCGTCTATTCGGCCACCAACCCCGACATCGAACTGCCCGGTTTCGAAGTCGATTCCGAGACCTGGCTTGCCAGCTTGTTTGCCAGCTATCCGTTCCAGCGGACCCAATCGGCGAACATCGTGGGTCAGTTCGGTTTCGATTATGTCGATCAGGACGTCGAACTCAACGCTTTCCCTTTGAGCCGTGACCGGGTCCGCACGGTTTTTGCGCGGCTATCCGGGGATTGGACCGATGCGATGAGCATTGCTCGCAAGGATGGCTATAGCCCATACGAGCCCCGCACCCGGCTGTTTGCGAGCATCGAGGCGCGCCAGGGTCTCGACGTATTTTCGGCCAGTCCCGATTGCCGACCCGACCTGCTGGCCTGTCTGGCGGGTGGATCGGCCTCTCCTGGCCGGATCGAGGCGGATCCCACGCCGTTCCTCGTGCGCGGGGAGGCAGGGGCCGAGTTTCGCCCGAGGCCCAACCTCGCCTTTGCGCTCCACGCGCGCGCGCAGGCGAGCGATGCGCCGCTGCCCGCTTTCGAGGAATTCGCCGCAGGCAATTATTCGATCGGTCGCGGTTTTGATCCGGGCTCGGTGCTGGGCGACACGGGGCTGGGTGTCTCGGCTGAAATCCGCTTTGGCAGCCTTGCGCCCAAGGGCGCCGATGCATGGGCCGTCCAGCCCTAT
>JBFHIF010000142.1:0-4738 GCA_041596595.1 Erythrobacter sp.
CAGCTCGATATCCTCGATTGCAATGGCGGCGATCACGGACAGGCCTTCGCCACCAACTTCAATCCGGAAATCAACATTCGCGAGGTGACTGCGCCATCGCGTCACTGGGAGAACGGCGAATGGGTCGAGACACCCGCTATGGGCAAGAAGATCAACTTCGATTTCGAAGGCGTCGGCGAGAAAAACGCCTACATGATGTATCACGAGGAGCTCGAAAGCCTCGCGAAGTTCAATCCCGAACTGGAGCGCGCGCGCTTCTGGATGACCTTTGGCGATGAATACATCAAGCACCTCACCGTGCTCCAGAATGTCGGCATGACCAGCATCGAGCCGATCAAGTACAAGGGTAGGGAGATCATCCCGCTGCAATTCCTCGCCGCCGTCCTGCCCAAGCCCGAATCGCTCGGCGAGACGACCAAGGGCAACACCAATATTGGCGTGATCGCGACCGGCGAGGCGCTCGATGGTTCGGGCGAGAAAACGTTTTACATCAACAATATCTGCAGCCACGAAGCCGCCTATGAGGAAACCGGCAACCAGGCGGTTTCCTACACGACCGGTGTTCCCGCCATGATTGGCAGCGCGATGATGGTGACCGGCAAGTGGAAGGGCGAGGGCGTCTTCAACATGGAGCAGATGGACCCCGATCCTTTCATGGAGATGTTGAACGAGCACGGCCTTCCCTGGCAGGTGAAGGAATTGGACGGTCCGGTCGACTTCTGATGGAAACCAAGGCCGGCGATCCGGGCGCCTTTGCGCATTTTGACCTTTCGCGGGTCGATAGCCCTGCTTTCGTGGTCGACGCGGCCAAGCTGCGCGCCAATTGCCGGATTCTCGCCGAAGTCCGCGACGAGGCGGCGCAGGGCGGGGGGGACATCAAGGTCTTTTCCGCGCTCAAGGCCTTCTCGATGTGGTCCACCGCCCCGATCCTCGGCGAATATCTCGACGGGGTGTGTGCCAGCGGATTGTGGGAAGCCCGGCTGGCGAGCGAATTCTACGACGGCGAGATTGCGACCTATTCGCCTGCGTTCAAGCCCGACGAGCTAGAGGAAGTGTGTCGGCTCTCCGACCACGTGATCTTCAATTCACCCGAGCAGATCCGGCGTGCTGCGCTGATCCTCGACCATGCAGCCGCGACCGGCGGCGACATTGGCGTGGGCCTCAGGGTCAATCCGATGGTCCCGACCGGCGAGGTTCCGCGCTATGATCCGTCATCGCCCGGCTCGCGCCTAGGATACCCGATCGATCTTCTCGACGAAGAGGCGATGGAAGGCGTCGAAGGGATCCATTTTCACAATCTGTGCGAGCAGAATTTCGAGCCGCTGCGCCAGACCTGGGACCGGGTGTTCGACGCAATCGAGCCGTGGTTCGGGCAATTGAAATGGATCAACATGGGCGGCGGGCATCACATCACCCGCGCCGATTACGAGCGCGACAAGCTGGTCGAACTGCTCCGGGACGCGGCGGAGGATACCGGCGCGCAAATCATCATCGAGCCGGGCGAAGCGGTGGCGCTCGACGCCGGGATCCTGGTCGGCACGCTGCTCGAAACGGGCTTCAACGACGTTCCCGTCGGGATCTGCGACGTGTCGGCGACCTGCCATATGCCTGACGTGATCGAAGCGCCTTACCGGCCCGCGATGCTCGGCGAACTCGAAGATGACAGCATCCCGATTCGCCTCGGCGGTCCATCCTGTCTCGCGGGAGACGTGATCGGCGATTACCGGCTCCCGGTGCCTGCCGAGCCGGGCGCACGTTTCGCTTTCCTCGACCAGGCGCATTATTCGATGGTCAAGACCAACACCTTCAACGGGGTTCCGCTTCCCAGCATCTGGCTGTGGGACAGCGAAACCGACGCGCTCGATTGCATCCGGCGGTTCGACTACGAAACCTTCCGCGACCGGCTGAGCTGAATCCCGTCCCGAGCGCGCTGGATAGGCCGGATATCGGGCCGTTTTCGGAACGATCGCGTGCCCAGCCGTTGATTGGATGAAACCGCCTGACCGCGGTGACCAACGGTTGAGCGCCAAAAGCGCGATTTTGGTTTGCGTCGTGGCTGCGAGCCACTATATGCGCCGCTCCGCTGCCCCAAGGGACTGAACCGCAAGGCAGCCTCAAAACCGTTTGGTTCAACAGCTAAACCTTCTGGGGGTCCCTTGCATTGCACGAATTTTCCGACGCCAGGGCCGTAGCCCGCGCACTTCAGCCCGATGAACCGGTGATCCTGAACCGTCCGCACGCAGCGACGCGCGCGGCGCGGTTCTTCGTCGACAAGTTCCCGGGCAAGGTGCTCTACGCGGTAAAGGCCAATCCCGCTCCCGATCTGATCGAAGTCCTCTGGAATGCAGGCGTCACGCATTACGATGTCGCCTCGATCGCCGAGGTTCGTCTGGTGCGCCGCGCGCTTCCGGATGCGACCCTGTGCTTCATGCACCCGATCAAGACCGGCGGGGCGATCCGCGAAGCCTATTTCGAACACGGCGTTCGGACCTTCAGCCTCGATTCGCTCGAGGAACTGGAGAAGATCGTCAGCGCCTGTGCCGATCCCGAGACCGGCGAACCGGCGAAGGATCTTCGGCTGTGCGTTCGGCTGCGGGTCTCGTCGGAATATTCGGAGCTTTCGCTCGCGAGCAAGTTCGGCTGCGACCTGACCGAAGCGCCGGGGCTGTTGCAGCAGGCGCGCCAGCATTCGGACTGGCTCGGCATCTGCTTCCACGTCGGAAGCCAGGCGATGAGCCCGTTTGCGTTCGTCCAGGCGCTCGATCGCACCCGTGCAGCTATCGCCGAAGCCAGCGTCGTGATCGACATGATCGACGTCGGCGGCGGTTTTCCGAGTATTTATCCGGGCATGGAACCGCCCCCGCTCGAAGACTATTTCGCGATCATTCACCAGCATTTCTACGCCCTGCCGATCGCCTACAACGCCGAATTGTGGTGCGAGCCCGGCCGCGCGCTGTGCGCCGAATATTCGAGCATGATCGTCAAGGTCGAGAAACGCCGCGGCAACGAGCTCTACATCAATGACGGCGCCTATGGCGCGCTCTACGATGCGGCGCACGTGGCGTGGCGTTTCCCGGTCAACGCGCTCGAGGACGATCTGCGCGACGCGGCCGAGGATTTCTCGTTCTATGGCCCAACCTGCGACGACGCCGACTACATGGCAGGCCCGTTTGCCTTGCCCGGCGATATCCAGGCGGGGGACTATATCGAGATTGGGATGCTTGGTGCTTATGGCGCGGCGATGAAGACCGGGTTCAACGGCTTCGGCGATGCCGAGGTCGTGATCGTGACCGACGAGCCGATGATGAGCCTGTTCGATGGCAGCCGCAGCCGCGAGGCGAGCGACAACGTTGTGGCCCTGCGTTGACTCCTTAGCGGCCGCTCAGCCTGTGTTCAGTCCTCGAAGCCGACGAACCGCGCCGCCTCTGACACGCTCTTGCGGGGGCTGACTACCGCGTTCGCGGGGAAGTCGGGATCAGGCCAGCCGATCGCCACAGCCTTCATGATGACCTGGTCATCGGGAATGCCGGCGTGTTCGCGCACAACCGGGCTCTGCATGATGCCTTGCGAATTGATCACGCAGCCAAGGCCGCGGCTCCACGCGGCATTGACCAGCGCGGTGGTGACAGCGCCGCAATCGAACGCCGTGTCGTCGCTCCCCGACAATTCGCGGTCGTAGGTCACGATCACGCAGACTGGCGCATCGAATTGCCGGAAACCGCGCAGCACCCAGTCCTGCCTTGCGTCCTTGTCGTCGCGCTCGATCCCCATCGCGCCGAACAATTGCTTCGCGACACCGACCTGCCGTTCGCGGTGCACCCCGGCGAAGGGTTCGCCGCGACGGAATTCCCGGCTGTCGGGCGCGCCTTCGAGAATGCGCTGGGTGTTGCCCTTGCGGATACGGTCCAGCGGTTCGCCGGTGATCACGTGAAAGTGCCAGGGCTGGGTGTTCATCGAGGTCGGAGAGCGCATAGCGAGGCCGAGGATTTCCTCGATCAGCACGCGCGGGACGGGCTTGTCGAGATAGCCCCGGATCGAGCGGCGTCCACGCACGACATCGTCATAACGCATATCGTTCATGGGGTATTTCTCGCCACATTTACCAGGGGAATTACGCCGCCTGCGCCAGTTCCATTTCGAGCCGGTCCCAGATTTCGACCAGCGCGCTCGTCAGCTCGTCCATCATCGGCTCGGTGTGCATCGGACCGGGGGTGAAGCGCAGTCGCTCGGTCCCGCGAGGAACCGTGGGGAAATTGATCGGCTGCACGTAGACGCCGTATTCGGCGAGCAGGATGTCGCTGATTTTTTTGGCGCGCACCGGGTCTCCGACCATCAGCGGAACGATATGGGTCACGCTGTCCATCACCGGCAAACCTGCCTCGGCGAACTTGAGTTTGAGCATCGCGGCGGCACGCTGCTGGGCATTGCGCTCTTCGCTGCTGTTCTTGAGATGCTTCACCGAAGCGAGCACGCCCGCGACCAGAACGGGCGAAAGCGAAGTGGTGAAGATGAAGCCTGGAGCATAGCTGCGGATGCAGTCGATCACCCTTGTATCGGACGCGATATATCCGCCCATCACCCCGAACGCCTTGCCCAGCGTGCCTTCGATAATGTCGATCCGGTGCGCGGCATTGTCACGTTCGGAGATCCCGCCGCCCCGCTCGCCATACATCCCCACCGCGTGGACTTCGTCGATATAGGTGAGCGCGTTGTATCTCTCGGCGAGGTCGCAGATCGC
>JBFHIF010000143.1:0-4738 GCA_041596595.1 Erythrobacter sp.
GCCTTCCAGCCGGGGCGGCGCCCGCTTTCGCGCGGGCGATCTATGGCGTCATGCGCTGTCATTCAGGCAACCGGGCACGCGCGACCAGCCCGACTCCGCGACCGCGGAACAGCCTCTGGAGCCATACCATCGGGCGGGCAGCCATCGCTGCCAGAAATCCGCCAAGGCCTCTTTCGGGCTGGAACAACCGGCCCGATCCTGCCGTGCGTTCGGCGATGTCGAGATCGCCTGCACCCTTCGCGATCAGCCTGCGGGCAGCAAAGTTGCGAAAGACTTCGAGCAAGTGGCCCGCGGGAAAGCCGAAGGCCTCGACGTGGATATCGACAAATCCCGCCTGTGCGAGCCGCGCGCGCAGATGGTCGGGATCGTAGCGGCGGAAATGTCCGGCGATGTGATCGGCGGCCGCAAAGCGATGCTGCCATGCAGGGACGCTCAGGAACAGTAGGCCACCAGGCGCAAGCTTGTCGCGCCACTCGGCGAGCGCGGCTTCATCATCTTCGATATGTTCGAGCACTTCGAACGCGCAGACCGTGTCGAAACGTTGGTCGCCCGGCAGTTCGAAGCTCATGCAATTGTGTACCGCGGCGATACCTTGCAGGTTTTCGCGCGCGACCGCGTAGCTGAGCGCATCGGGTTCCACCGCGACATAGCTTTGCGCGCGGCGCGCAATGCGTGCTGCGGCAGCCCCCCGACCGCAGCCGATTTCGAGCGCGTTACCGACATCGGCGGGCAAAAGCCGCCAGAGCACGTCCCAGCGCAGCGAGGCGTTGGGCGTAAGCGGCGGCAATCCGCGCAGGGCCGCTGCCGGGGCGCCACGCGAATTGGCAGCATCGATCGGATGAGTGGGCTGATGAGTCATCATGGGTTCCTAGAATGCTGTCCAATATTGCTCAGGCGGAAGGGCCGAGGGGCGACGGATCGCGGTGCCCCACAGCAATGCGGCGCTCTTGTCGCCGGGATTGGTGAGCGTGACCGTCCCACGCTCAAGGGTCACGGTTTCGCCGCTGGCGACCGGTTCGCCGTCCACAAGGACACGCCCGCCTTCGAGCGTGTATGGCCCCGGAACCAGGACGGTCCAGCGCTGGGTTCCGCCAGCCGGGACCTCGCGTCCGGCGACGAAGATATCGCCCCACAGGCGGACGTAGGTGCTGCGCAGTGCGGAGACGTCATCGGGATGGAAAGTCTCGGTCGCAGCGCCCGAAATGGCCCTCGAGAATTCCCGGTTGTTGTCGAGCAGGAGCGGGACGGGACGCTGGCGCATGGCCTCGAACAATTGGGGTCGCCTGCTGTCGCGGTAGATTTCCACCCCCCACTGGGTGCGGAAATTGTTGGCCTTTTCGAACCCACCGATCATTCCGCAGCAGTCGAAATAGGCCACAGGCTCGGGAAAGGTATCGTGCACCGCGTCGACCAGTTCCTGCTGACGATCGGTCACGCCGCGCGGATCGACCGCCCAGACCATCAGCGCGCTTCCTGCCACCGCAGCGATGAGAGCCGCGTGACCGTAGCGCCGCAGCAGGACCGGCACGGCCAGAGCGGCGCTGGCGGCCACGGGCGGCAGGATGAAGGCGTAGAAATAAGGATGCGCGTTGAAATAGAACAGCGGGGTCAGCACCGGGAACCACAAGGCGATCAGCGCGACCTTGCGATATGCGCTGGCGTCGGTGCGGAGGACAAGAAACGGGACCATCGCGGCGATCACGACCAGCGGAAGACCGGTCAGGACAGCCTTGGCCGCGGCCTCCATGCTCGATGGATCGAACAGGCCGATGGCTTTGCCCGCCGACAAGCCCAGAGTGTCCTGCGCCGATTGCTCAGATTGAGCGGTGGGCATCCCGGCGGTGTGAGCGGCATAGAGCAGCCCGAAGGTGGCGAGAGCCACGATACCGGCAGCGATCCAGCGCAGCGGATAGTGTTTTGCAAATCCATGCTCCTCCCAGCGATAGAGCGCGATCCCGGCGAAGGCGGGAAGCCACAGCACCATCTTGATCGTCACCATGGCGGCAAGGCCGACCAGAGCGCCGAGCGCGATGATCGAGCGCGGGCTGAGGCGGGTCCGTGCAGCGATCGCGAGAGCGCTGGCGAGACAGGCCGTGACGATCGGGTCGACCCGGAATGCAGCGCCGTGATGGAGCACGAAGCCGGCTCCCAGATAGGCGGCGAGGGCGATCAGCGCGGATCGGCGGTCGACGAGCTTTTCGGCAACGAGGTAGATCGCGGTCGAGGTGGCGGCGAGACAGGCCAGCATGAACAGCCGGGCCAAGAGGATATGGTCGATCTCGCTCCCCGCCATCTGCGGCAGCCACCAGGCAAAGGCGCGGGTGTGGATCGTCTGCAGCGGCTGGATGGCTTCGCCGCGTGCCACCTGCTCGACCTGGCTGTAGAACCAGAACTCGTCCCAGTTGATCGATCGACCCAGCGCCATCGAGACATGAAGCGCCGCGAGCAGCGCCACCAGGAGATACAGCCACGTCGCGGCATCGCGCGAGGGGAGGGCGCGCCAGGCGCGAGACGGGAGGCTGCCGCCCGATGCGGCTGCGGTGGTCATCCTACGAAGCCTTGCGCTGCGGTGCGGGTTTATCCGCGCCCGTAGCGCGCCCAGCTTCGGCGGCGTCGAGCCGTTCCTCGATCCGGCGCAGCTTGAGAATGCTCGTTTCGATGAGCTTGCGGTTGGTCGCGATGAGATCGGCGAGGATACCCAGAACCCCGACGAGGACACCCACGGTGAGCAGCGCGCCTCCGATCACCAGCGACTGGACGTGGCCGTCGCCATCTCCCGAAAGGTAGAACCACACGAAACGCGCGATCGGCATCAGGCCAATCAGGGTTAGCAGCGCCCCGAGAAGAACAAAGACCTTGAGCGCATTGAAGGTGGTGTAGGCACGGGTGATGGTCACCCCGGTGCTCATGATGAAGCGCGGGATAGACTTGAACAGGCGCGAGGGCCGGGTCGCGGCATTGGTGCGGACCGGGACCGAAAGCACGGCAAGCCGCTTGCGCCCCGCCTGGATGAGCATGTCGGTCGTGTAGCTGAAATCGGTGGTGATGTTGATCCGCTGCGCCGCGTCGCGGCTGATCGCGCGAAAGCCCGAGACCGCGTCGGTGATATCGGTCGCGCTGAGGGTTCGCACGACGAAGCTGCCAAGCCGTTGGAGCAGCCTCTTGAACGGTCCGAAATGGGCGTTGTCGGCGACCGAGCGATCGCCGATGACGATGTCGGCCCGCCCTTCGACGACCGGCGCGACAATGGTGGCAATGTCCTCGCCCGCATATTGCCCGTCGGCATCGGTGTTGACGATGATGTCCGCGCCTTCGGCGAGGCATTTGTCTATCCCGCTGCGAAAGGCGTCGGCGAGCCCGCGATTGCCGCGATGCTGCACGACGTGATGGACGCCCCAGCGCCGCGCGACCCCTGCGGTGTCGTCGTGCGAGCCGTCGTCGATCACGAGAATCTCGATCTGGTCCACGCCGGGAATGCTGCGCGGCAGGCGTGCAAGCGTATCGGGCAGGACTTCGGCTTCGTTGAGGCACGGGATCTGGATGATCAGCTTGGTCATATGTTTTTGCGGCTCGCCCCTTGCGTCCGCGCGGGTGCAACGCGGATGTGTCAGGGCGGTGTTACCCAAGGGTATTTAAGCAATCGTAAACCATGAAGGCGCGCAGTTTCGCGAGCGGCCTTGTCAATCGTGCGCGGCACGTTCACGGGGCGGCATGGTTTTCACAATGGGCAAGCGCGCATGACCCGCGAGGAACGGGCCGGGATCGGCATTGCGATGCTGGGATTTGCGACCCTTTCGGTCGGCGATGCGGTGGTCAAGAGCATGGCGGGCGACTGGCCCGCCCACGCGGTTGCGGCGCTGCGGTTCACGATCGGCGCGCTCGGACTCTCGGTGCTGCTGCTGCGGAGCGAGGGGCCGCGCGGGTTTCGTCCGAAAAAACCGTTGCTCCAGCTAGCGCGCGGCTTCTGCCTCGCGGCCGCTTCGGCGAGCTTCTTTTCGGCGATCTATCTGATGCCACTGGCCGAGGCGATGGCGATCGGCTTCCTTGCTCCTGTCCTGACCCAATTGCTCGCAGGACCCCTGCTTGGCGAGAGAGTGCGCCCCGCGGTCTGGGGCGTCTCGGTGGTCGCGCTGATCGGTGTCGCAATCATTTTGAGGCCTAACTTCGCCGCTCTAGGCTGGGCGGCGCTGCTGCCGCTTGTCTCGGCTACGTTCTTCGCGCTGCTGATGATCGCAAACCGTGCCAGTGCCGGGCAGGGCAGCGCGCTCTCGATGCAGGTATTCGTCGCGGGCGTTTGCGCGCCGATCCTGATCGTCCTGGCGTTCGGGCTGAAGCTGTCGGGCGTGCCGATCCTCGACTTCGGCTGGCCTGCCTGGGACGTGGTCGCCCGCTGCGCGCTGGTCGCGCTCACCGCCAGCACCGCGCACTGGCTCGCCTATCTCGGCACAATGCGCGCCGGCGCGGCGCAGGTCGCCCCGGCAATCTATATCCAGATGCTGGTCGCGATCGGACTCGGCTGGTGGTGGTTTGGAGACCGGCCCGATCTCTATACGCTCGGCGGCGCCGGGTTGATTATCGCGGCGGGACTTTATCTGTGGCACGACGGAACGCGCGCCGCTCGGGCAAGACAGGTTGTGCCTGACGGTTCTTGAAGGCAAAGAGCCGCGAACGGCGCTGAACGGCCAGGACAAGGACATACCGGAATATGTGCGGCATTATCGGGATCGTAGGTAGTGAA
>JBFHIF010000144.1:0-4663 GCA_041596595.1 Erythrobacter sp.
AACGCACAGGCACGCGTCAAGTCGGCTTATGCAACTGCCGGTGAATTCGCTGGCGAATTCGGCGAATTCAGCAAGGCGAACCTCGAAGCCGTCGTCGAAAGCGGCAAGATCTTCTTCTCCGGCGCTCAGGAAATGGCGCGCGAGAACGTCGAAACCGGCAAGACCGTTGTCGAAACCGTGACCGCAGACGCCAAGAAGGTCGTCGCCGTCAAGTCGCCGACCGAGCTCTTCCAGCTCCAGGGCGAACTCGCACGTCGCAACTTCGACGCGATCGTGGGCTACGGCTCGAAGCGCACCGAAGCATGGGTGAAGCTCTATAACGACGCTTTCGCTCCGATCTCGAACCGCGTCAGCGTGGCCGCCGAGAAGATCTCGAAGGTTGCCTAACAGCACGAATTTCTGAACCGGGCCTCTCCTCTCTCCCCCCAAACCCGGTTCATGAAAATGGCGCCTCGCGCCGGGCCGGGCTGACCTGCAAGGGTCGGCCCGGCCTTTTTGTTGCCCGGGTAGACGCTGTGTGCTGGCCTTCGCGGTGCGCAAGCCCGAGGCGACGAAGTGTTAAGGTCGCACACGCTATCGCCTGCGAACACTTGCGGACCCCAACAGCATTCCCATAATGGAACCCCATGGCCCTGCCCCTTACCCCTCCCCACCTGCACCGCGGATTGCCGGTCACGATCGCGCCTTCGGGTGCAGACGATGATGGGTCGGATGATGATGGCGGTCCCGGCACTGACGGGCAGACCCGCGTCGCGACCAAGACCCGGGCCAAGCCCAAGAAGCCCAGCCAGTACAAGGTCCTGATGCTCAATGACGACTACACCCCGATGGAATTCGTCGTCATGGTTCTCAAGCGGTTTTTCGGAATGGACCTGGAACAGGCGACCCGGGTGATGCTCCACGTCCATCAGCGCGGGGTCGGGGTCTGCGGCATCTTCCCCTACGAAGTGGCCGAGACAAAGGTAAACCAGGTGATGGACTTTGCTCGGCAGAACGAACATCCGCTGCAATGCACGCTGGAGAAAGCCTGACGGGCGCACCGCAGGGGCCGCGCCGCAAACTAGGCCATGACCGGGCGTGAAATTCGCGCTATGCCGCGCCGATCGAAGCAAACCCCGCGCCAGGCGAAGGTCCAAAAGACACCGTGCTCAAAGCCATACCCAGCCTTGATCGCTACATTTTTCGCCTGACGATCGTCCCCATGCTGGGCGTGTTCGCGCTCGCCGCATCGCTGCTGCTGCTGGACAAGATGCTGCGCCTGTTCGATTTCGTGGCCGTCGAAGGCGGACCGATCGCGGTGGTTTTCAAGATGCTGGGCGCCCTGCTGCCGGAATATGCCAGCCTCGCCATCCCGCTTGGCCTGCTCCTCGGGGTCCTGCTCGCCTTTCGCAAACTTGCCACCTCCTCGGAGCTGGACGTGATGCGCGCGGTGGGATTGTCCTACTGGCGGCTGCTGCGCGTGCCCTATGCCATCACCCTGTTCTTAGTCGGGATCAATATCGCGCTGGTCTTCTACGTCCAGCCGCTGAGCCACTATTACTATCAGCAGATGGAATACGAACTGCGATCGGGAGCGCTCGGTGCATCGATCAAGGTGGGCGAATTCACGACTCTGGCAGACCGCATGGCGCTGCGGATCGAGGCCAGCGAAGATAACGGGCGGCGCCTGCAGGGCATCTTTGCGCGGGTCGCCAACGAAAAGGGTCAGGTTCTCTCGGTCAGCGCTCGCGAAGGCGCTTTCCTTGCGACGACCGACGATCCCGACACCATTATCCTCCGGTTGACCGAGGGAACGATCGTGCAGGACACGGGCAGCGAGACCCCGCGCGTGCTGTCGTTCAGCCGCCACGACCTGCCGATCGATCTGCCCGCCATCGAAGATTTCCGGTCGCGCGGCGATGGCAGCCGCGAATACATCCTGCCCGAACTGCTCAAGATCGGGTGGAGCGACAGCCGCCCCGAGGCCGAGCGCGATGCCAGTCAGGCAACCTTCAATTTCCGGCTGGTCGAAGTGGTGATGATGCTGCTGATGCCGCTGCTCGCGGTCAGCCTCGCTATACCCCCCAAACGATCCACAAGCGCCTTGGGCGTGTTCGTATCGATCGTGATGGTGGTCGCCTATCACAAGGTGAACCAGTATGGGGAAGACGTGGCGACGCTAGGCCGGATTGACCCGATCCTCGCCCTGTGGGGACCATTCGTGCTGTTCGCCGCACTGATCGCGTGGATGTATTACCGCGTGGCCCACGTCCCCGGCGGGCAGGCGATCGGGGCGCTGGAATCGGTTTTCGCCAAGATCGGCAAGAAGGTCGGAAAGCTGTTCAAGCGTCGACGCCCGGGAAGCGTGTCGATGGCTGACACCGATCCGCAATTGGCGGCGGCGGAATAGACGGGCATAGCGGACCTTCATGCAGCTCGATTTCTTTCCTTCGCGCACGCTCACGCTTTACCTCGCCAAGATGTTCGTGGCGCGGATACTCGCCGTGCTGGTCATGCTGGTGATGGTGCTGATGGCACTAGACCTGCTCTCGGCGACGGGACGGATCCTCACGCCCGAAGGCAACGGTCAGGCGGAAATCCTCAAATATGTAGGTCTCAGGATACCGATGCTGGTGGCGCGCTTTCTGCCCTATTCGGTCCTGCTTGCCACCTTGATCACCCTGGTGACGCTCAACCAGAACAGCGAGGTCGTGGCGATGAAAGCTGCCGGCCTATCCGCGCATCAGGTGCTTGCTCCGCTCCTTCTGACGGCGGGCTTGGTCGCGATCGCGAGCTTTGCCTTCAACGAACGGCTGGTCACCCGCGCCAATGCGACGCTCAAGGCCTGGGAGGCGGTCGAGTTTGCTCCGATCCCCGAGGATTCCGGCATCCGCTCGAACGTCTACTTTTCTGATGGGTCCAACATCCTCACCGCCTCGACCCTCACCGGAAAGGGCGATCAGCTGCTTCTCAACGGGGTCACCTGGTACGAGCGCGGCCCCGGCGGCATTATCCGGCAGCAGGTCCGCGCCGAGCGGGCGACCTATGCCGCTCCCGGCTGGCGTCTGGTGGATGCCCAGCGTTTCGATGCCGGAAGTGCAGAGACCGAGGAACTCGAAACGGTGGTGGTTGGCGAGGCCCTTACCCCCGCACAGATCGATCTTGAATCGATCGACCCCGACGGGCTGTCGTTCTGGGAGCTTTCGGAGACGATCGATGCTTATGACGCGATCGGGCGCAGAACCTCGGAGATGCGGGCAAGCTGGTGGCACCGGCTCTCCGGCCCGCTCTCGGCCTTCCTGATGCCCTTGCTGGGTTCGATCGCCGCGTTTGGTCTCGCGCGGTCGGGCCAGCTATTCGTGCGCGCGGTGATAGGCATGGCTCTGGGCTTTGCCTATTTCGTGGTCGACAATGCCGCGCTCGCGATGGGCAGTTTCGGCGGCTACCCGCCATTTCTTGCCGCCTGGGCTCCGTTCCTGCTGTTCTTCCTGGTGGGCGAGACGGTCCTGATCCGCACCGAGGAATGATCAGCTTTTCGATCCGTCTTGCGCGGGCCCAAGA
The DNA here is from genome assembly GCA_041596595.1 of Erythrobacter sp. Classification (GTDB taxonomy): domain Bacteria; phylum Pseudomonadota; class Alphaproteobacteria; order Sphingomonadales; family Sphingomonadaceae; genus Erythrobacter. Next base: position 3,541 of record JBFHIF010000144.1, read on the forward strand.
CGCGCAGGCTTTCCACGAGGTCGAAGAGGACGCGGCGCGGCTGCTGGCTGATGATCCGAGCTTGGAGGGCATCCCTGTCCCGCCCAGCCGTTCGGCCGAGGAATATCGCGCAATGATCGCGCAGCGCCATTGCCTGACCGCGCACCACGAAGAAACGATAGTCGGTTTCGCTGCGACCCGTCGGCACGCAAGCGAGCTGCATCTTCACGAACTCAGCGTGGCAAGAGCATTTCAACGCCAACGCATCGGCTCCACCCTGATCAACGCGCTAAAGATCGACGCCGAAAATTCCGGCGTAAGGGCGATCACACTGCATACCTTTCGTGACATCGCTTGGAATGCGCCATTTTATGCTCGCCACGGCTTCGAGATCATCGAAAACCTCGCTGCACACCCGCGCCTCAAGGCAGGGCAGGATGAGGCGGTCGAATTTGGCCTTCCGTGTGAACGTAGGTGCGCGATGATTTGCTTCCTCGACTGAAATTTTATTGGAACGCTTGCAAGGTCGCGGCGTTGGGTTGCCACATTGTCGCCACAAAGGAGGATCGACATGAAGTTCGCACCTGCAATTATCACGCTCGCCGGAGCGCTAGCGCTCGCCGCCTGCGATCAGGCCGATGAGGACACTTACGTGGACGCCGCGGACACGGGTGAAACCTCCGACGTGACCGAGGAGGTCCCCGTCACGGTTCCCGCCGAAGACGGCACCACGACCACCGAAGACGGCTCGCGCCTCACCATCGATGGCAAGGATGTCGATGCGACCATCGGCACCGATGGCGTCAAGGCCGATATCAAGGTCGACGGAGACTGATCCGAGACGATCTCTCTCGTCAACTACGCGCCGCCGTTCCCCAACCGGGAGCGGCGGCGCGATCCGTTTGAAAACTCGAAACTGTTAGCGCCGCCCCATGGTGCTGCGCGCAATTCGACTGACCAGCGGCACCATGCCGACATGGTTCGCGCCTTCATAGGTCGAACCTTCTCCCAGCCCACTCGCAAGGCGGCGATGCGCCTCTGGCAGGTCGTGATAGGGCATCGAGGGCATCAGGTGGTGCAGCGCATGATATCGCAAGCCGACCGGAGCCCAGATTTCCGCGATGCGGCCAGGGGGCGGAACGTT
>JBFHIF010000145.1:0-4653 GCA_041596595.1 Erythrobacter sp.
CCGCGGCTGATGACGAGCATTCTGTTCACCAGCGACGAAGAGGTTCATGCCCTCAATCGCGAATGGCGCGATCGCGATAAGCCGACCAACGTGCTCAGCTTTCCCATGCTCGAACGCGGCGAAGTGCTTGATCTCGAACCCGAAGGTACGCCGGTGATGCTGGGCGACATCGCTCTTGCACACGGCACCTGCGCTCGCGAGGCGCAGGAAAAGGCGATCAGTCTCGAGCACCACGCAGCGCATCTCGTGGTCCACGGCCTGCTCCATCTCGCGGGTCATGACCACGTCGACAGCGACGCGCAGGCCGAAGCGATGGAACAACTTGAAACGCGGATACTTGCCACAATGGGCATCGCGGACCCATATGAAGCCAATCACAATGCGGAGTAATGGCCCTCGGGGCTGAACAACACGATGCCCGATTCACCTTCCCCCCCGGGAGACCCGGAGAGTAGCAAGCGCGGTTTATGGTTCGCGATCCGCAAGTTCATCGTCAGCGGCGAGGGCGATCGTTCGCTGCGCGCGCAGCTCGAAGAGAAAATCGACGAGCATGAGGATGACGACGACGAGGACCAGCCCGGCGAAAGCGTAGGCCCGAACGGCGATCTTTCGCGGGTCGAGCGCCAGATGCTTCGCAACCTGCTGCACTTTTCCGAGCACGACGCCGATGACGTGGCGGTTCCGCGCGGCGAGATTGTCGGGGTCGAAGCATCGATCAGCTGGGAGGACCTGGTCGCCGCGTTCAGCGAGAACGGCCATTCGCGCATGCCTGTCTATCGCGAAAAGCTCGATGACGTGATCGGCATGATTCACATCAAGGACGTCTTCCCTTACCTTGCGGGAGGGCGCACTCCGCCGCGCGACTGGACCGTTCTGATGCGTCAGCCGCTCTATGTTCCGCAGACTCGCGGCGCTCTCGACGTTCTTGCGGACATGCGCTCGCGCCGGGTCCATCTGGCGATCGTGCTCGATGAATTCTCGGGCACTGACGGGCTGATCACGATCGAGGACCTCGTCGAGGAAATTGTCGGCGAGATCGAGGACGAGCACGACGAAACGCCCGAGGAACTGATCGTGCCGATCGGCGATGGCATGTGGGATTGCGATGCCCGCGCAGAGCTCGACGACGTGGCAGAAGCTGTCGATCCCCGTCTCGCCGAGGTTAGCGAATCGGTCGATACGCTCGGCGGACTGGCCTTCGTTCTTGCCGAGCAGGTTCCGCCTGCGGGCACTGTCCTCGAACATTCGAGCGGCTGGCGCATCGAGGTGCTCGCCGCCGACGAGACCCATGTAAAACGCCTCCGACTCCACGCGCCGGTGACGGAAGAAGCTGCTGGTGAGGTGCAATAGGAGCACCAGCCAAGGCTGTTCTCGACAAAATCTTCGGTTTTTTGCATCCAGGACGGGGGGCCGCGCGTAGATCCCCATAAAGGAGATCTCAATGCCGTCCCGACGCTTGCCGCCACTCCGCGCCCTCGAGGCGTTCATGCGCACGGTGCGCCTGGGTTCGGCCCGCGCAGCGGCAGAGGAAATCGGACTCAGCCCTTCGGCACTATCGCGCCGGATCAGCAAGCTCGAGGAATTCGTGGGCAAGAAATTGTTCACTCGCGCGCGCCAGTCGATGCAACTGACCGATGAAGGGCAGGCCTTCTACGAGGCGGTCAATCCGCATCTCGAATCGCTCGCACGTGCGGTGGAAAGCCAATCCGATAACATTTCGCTCCTGCGTCTGAGGCTGGGCGTGCTTCCCTTGTTCGGTAGCCAGAGGCTGTTTCCCCGGCTGGGCGAACTGAGGAAGCGCCACCCGCTGCTTCATATCGATATCGACACCGGACCGCATCTTGAGGACCGGGTCGGGGATACGCTTGATGCGGCGATCATCCTGTCGCGCGGACCCGCGACCGGATTGCACGCGGTCCGGCTCGATCACAATCTCGTCCACGCCATCTGCAACCGCGATATCGCGCGAACCGTAGGCAGCGAGATCAACGCGGAAAGCCTCGCGCGCCAGACTTTCCTGATCCATACCGAACTGCCCGAGAGCTTCGCCGCTTGGAAGCGGGCTCACGGCCTCGAACAACTCGAGCCGGCAGCGATCGACCATTACGATTCGGGACAGCTGATGCTCGAAGCAGCTGCGCAGGGGCTCGGCATCGCGATCATGCACGACGATCACATGCGCCGCGCGGCGGATACGCGCCTCACCGAGCTTTCGGACATGGTGGTCGAAAGCCCTTATTCCTACTGGTTCGTGTGCAAGCCGAGCGCCCTCGAAGCGCGGCCGGTTCGGCTGTTCCACGACTGGCTGGTGCGCGCCGGGCTCTAGTCGGCCCCAGCCCCGGGGCGCGGCGGAGCCGAATACCGCACCGGTGCCACGTCATGCTCGAAGTCGCGGATCGGCTTGCCCAGTTTTTCGCGCAGCGCCTCCTCGATCCGTCGCCGCGCTTCTGCCCCGATCGCCTTGCGTCCGGGAAATTCACTCGGGCGTAGCGGCTCGAGAAAGTGGATGTTCAATAGAAATGAGCCGCGCCGCGCGAGAACGCGGCGGGCGTTGTTGACGCCTCTTTCGTTGCCGACCCAGCCGATCCATTCGGCAATTTCGCCGTAATCGAGCAGCACGGGTTGCACCAGGATCCCGGGCGGTGGCGGCTCGAGCACCGACAGCATGCTGGTCTTGAACGGCAGCAGCGAGTGTCCGTCGGTGGTTGTCCCTTCGGGGAAGACCGTGACCGACCAGTTGTCGGCAATCGCATCCTTCAGCGCATTGACCTGCTCGGCAACGCTCGTCCGATTTTCACGCTTCACGAAAACCGTGTTGTTGAGCGAGGCGAGCCAGCCGACGATCGGGGCTTCGGCAAGTTCGGCCTTTGCGACAAAGGCAGTCCCGCTCGCTCCTGCAAGCGCAAGAATATCCATCCACGAGACGTGGTTTGCGACAAAGAAGACATCGCGTTTCAAGAAGGTTCCGTGGATCTTCACGCGCGCCCCACAGACCCGCGCGGCATAGCGCAGGAACAGCATCGGGAAGGGGGAACCGTATGCCAGCGTGCGAAATGCGTAATGGAGCGGGACGAATAGCAGCAGCAACCCAATCAGCACGATCGAGCGCAGCGCCATGCGCAATTTTCCACCGATCGAAAGCGGTGTTTTCTCTCCGCGCGCCGCCGCGATGCGCAATTGCCAGACCTTGTCTTCCGGCGCGTCTATTCCAAGCTGTTCGGGATCATCGCGCAATGCCGGGGCCTTCAGTCTTCGCGCGACAATCGCACGCCGTAAAGCTCCATCCGGTGATCGACCAGGCGATAGCCGAGCTTCTCGGCGATCTGCCGCTGGAGCGACTCGACTTCGGGGTCGACGAATTCCACCACCTTGCCCGTTTCGACGTCGATCAGATGATCGTGATGCGCTTCGGGAACCGGCTCGTAGCGACTGCGACCATCACCGAAATCGTGACGGTCGAGAATGCCCGCCTCCTCGAACAAGCGGACGGTGCGATACACCGTCGCGATCGAAATACCCGGATCGATCGCCGAGGCGCGCGCATGCAGCATCTCGACATCGGGATGATCCTCGCTCTCGGACAGGACCTTGGCGATCACTCGGCGTTGTTCGGTGATCCGCAGCCCCTTTTCGGCGCATAATTGTTCGAGATCGATTTTCTGGTTCAATGACCACTCCACCGCTTGACGCCGCGCTCTGGTGCGGTTGCGCGAGGCCCGACGATTCAGGCCTGCCGAACCTTAGACGATGCGGGGCACCTTGCTCAAGCTAGTCGGGGACGAGACCGCCCGCAAAGAGCGGTCTCGACCGGTTCACTTCTTCGACTTGCGACGACCCGAGCCGGGCTGGCGTCCGAGGCCGATCTTCTTTGCCAGATCGCGGCGTGTCGCGGCGTAGTTGGGCGCCACAAGGGGATAGTCCGAAGGGAGGTCCCAGCGAGCCTTGTATTCCTCGGGCGTCATGTTGTGTTCGGTCGAAAGATGACGCTTGAGCATCTTCATCTTCTTCCCGCAGTCGAGACAGACGATGTGGTCCTTCTTGACCGAAGATCGCACCGAAACCGCCGGATCGGGCCGGGGCTCCGCGGCGGTGGAATCCGAACCGAGGCCCGAAAGCGCTGTAAAAACGTTGGTGATCAGCGATGGCACGTCATCAACTGCCACATCGTTATTGCTGACATGCGCTGCAACGATATCACTCGTCAGCGTGATCAGCGTTTCCTTCATGTCCTGTTCCAAGTCCTGCATGAGTTCCTCGCGTTTGGTTTTTTCTTGTTCGGAATTTTTTCCGTATACTTGCAATGAACCCCATAGCGACCTTTTGCAAGGTCGCTATCGAATTATCGGGAGTTTGAGAACGTTCTTTTCGGGTTCAAAGCTCACAGGCGAAAGTAATCGCGTCTGCTCTCGTGCCATCAGCAAGTCGATAGTAGTTTGGGCGACTGCCGATAGGACCGAAACCAGCCCTTCGATAAAGACGCTCGGCCGGATTATCGCGTCGCATTTCTAAGAATATCCGCCTGGTTCCGCGTACTCTGGCGGCTTCTATCATGTGCCGGATCAATGCCTTGCCCAACCCCGCCCCCCTGTTTTCTGGAGCGACCGCGATGAGCAGCAATTCCTCTTCGTCCGCGGCGTGGCGGTTCATCACGAA
>JBFHIF010000146.1:0-4647 GCA_041596595.1 Erythrobacter sp.
CGAAATCGTCACCCCTGGCGGCCGAACCTTCGGTCGGCAGGTTGACGTCCTCTTGCTGGCCAAATGCCGGAGCGGCGGCAAACGCCAGGGCGGCGATCGCCGTCGAGATGCGGAACGGTTTCATCACAGTGTCAATTCCCCCCAGTTTCACTCTGTCAGTGTGCGACGCTCTCGCCGCGCTCGAGCCCTGACAGCGCGAGCTGTTCGTCGATCTGCGCCATCAGGCGTTCAAGCCCTTCTTCGGTATCGCTCTCGGCCCGCGCGACGAGGACATCCTGCGTGTTCGAGGCGCGCAGCAACCACCAGCCATCGCGCGTGTTCACCCGGACCCCGTCGGTCGCGTTCACCTCCTCGACTTCGGGCCCAGGGCTGGTCTTGAGCCGCTCGCTGATCTCGGCGATCGCCCGGAACTTGCGCGCCTCATCGACCTGAAAGCGCATCTCGGGCGTGTTGAGCATCGCGGGCATCGCGCTTCTGAGCTCGGTCACCGACCGACCCAGTCGCGCCGAGGCGGCCAGAAGCCGGACCCCGGCATAGAGCGCGTCGTCGAACCCGTAATAGGTGTCGGCAAAGAACACGTGGCCGCTCATTTCACCGGCGAGCGGTGAACCAGTTTCCTTCATTTTGGACTTAATCAGCGAGTGCCCCGTCTTCCACATAAGCGGCTGGCCACCATGCTCCGTCACGTGATCGAACAGCGCGCGGCTGGCCTTCACATCGGCGATAATCGTCGCGTTCGGGTGAGTCTTGAGCACGTCTTCGGCATAGATCATCAGCAGCTGGTCGCCCCAGATTACCCGGCCTTCTCCGTCAATCGCCCCGATGCGGTCGCCGTCGCCATCAAAAGCCACTCCGAAATCGAGGTTCTTTGACGCGACGAGCGCGCGAAGATCGGCAAGGTTTTCCTCAACGGTTGGATCAGGATGGTGGTTGGGAAAATGTCCGTCGACTTCAGTGAACAGCAGGTGATGTTCCCCCGGCAGCCGCGCGGCAAGCGCCTCCAGCGCCGGCCCCGCAGCGCCGTTTCCGGCATCCCAGCCGACCCGCAAACTCTCGAGCGTGGCCCGGTCGATCCCGGCCAGCCCCTCGAGCATGCGCTCGACATAGTCGCCCAGGATCTCGCGCGTGGTGACCTCTCCGGCCCCGCCTTCCCAGTCTCCGGCCGCAGAAATCTCTCCGAGCTTCTGGATGTCCGCGCCGAAAAACGGCCGGCCTTGAAAGACCATCTTGAAGCCGTTGTAATTGGGGGGATTGTGGCTGCCAGTTATCTGAATGCCGCCATGCACATCTTCGGTTGACGCTTCAGCGTAATAGAGCATCGGGGTCGCTCCCATCCCGATCCGCACTACATCGCAGCCGCTCCCCGTGAGGCCCTCGACCAGGGCGTGTTCGAGCATGGGTGAGCTGACCCGCCCATCGTATCCCACCGCCACCTTCTCGCCGCCTGCGCGCTTCAGCAGCGTGCCAAAGCTGCGACCGATGGCCCGCGCATCGTCGGGGCCCAGCGTCTCGCCGATGATTCCGCGAATATCGTATTCGCGCAGAACGGTGGGATCGAAATTGTGTGTCATGATGGCAAAAACCCTGTTGCTGCCGGATGGCGAGTGCGGCGGAGCGGCCTGATCGCGCGATAGCGTTCCTGTCGCGGCGCGCAAACCCTTGAAGATACGATCAGCGGTCTTCGTGGGTTTCCAACCTGTCGGACAGGTCTGCGAGCAACAGGTCGCGCGCGTCATTCGCCTCGTGGACCGCGATGCTGCTTCCGCCGCGGTCGGGATGGACGGTGGCCACGAGGCGCTTGTGCGCGGCTACGATCTCGTCGCGGCTTGCCCCTTTCTCGACCTGCAGCAATCGGCGCGCCTCGGAGAGATTCTGCCGATGCGAAGACCTGCCGCCGAACCCGTCCCACGGCCACTTTCCAAATCCCCAGCGATAGAGCAGGCAGATCAGCAGGAGCAGGATCGCGAAGCGAAGCATGGTCCGTTCAAGCTAGCTCGAAACTGGTCTGGTCGCGAGCGAATTCGGGCAGCCGAAGCGACTTGAGCAAGGCGCGCAATTCCTGCCTCGCGATCAGGTGGCTGGTGCCAAGCTCTCCGAGGTGCCCCTTGTCGAGCAGGGTCAGTCCCGATGGGAACAATTCGCGGTAGATCACGCGCTCGGACAGGCCCTGCGCGACGCGAAAGCCGACGCGCTTGCTCATTTCCTCCAACGCACTTTCGATCCGGACCATGTTGCGCGCCTCGACGTGGCCGGTACGATTGCGGACCACCACCCAGTCCATTTCGGGGCGATCGCCCTCGATCGTCGCGCGGCTGCGCTTGAGCCTCGCTTCCCAGATCAGTTCGGCGAAGAAGGACAGTTTCTTGACACGGAAATTCTCAGAATCGACCTGCCCGATGAGGTCGAAATCGACAAAGCTGTCGTTGAGCGGGGTCACTAGCGTATCGGCATTTTCCGCGGCGGCGCGGGCGAGAGGGTCATCGCGACCCGGATTGTCGATGATCAGGAAATCGCAATCGCTCTCAAGCCGGGCAATTTCCTCGAGCAGCGCCTCGACGGTGGTGCCGCCGAACACCTCGCAATCGGGGGTCGGAAGGGCAATGCCGCGCCGTTCCATCGTGCCTTCGCGGTTCTCGATATAGCGATGCGTGGTGCGCTGGCGCGGATCGAGATCGAGCGCGGTCACCTTGGCGCCGAGATAGGACAGCGCAACCGCCACGTGCACCGCCGTGGTCGACTTGCCGGTTCCACCCTTCTCGTTGGCGAAGACAATGCGGTGGGCGGACGATGGCATGGCGATGATCTTTTTACCTGATTTGCTGAGGGCCATTCCTCGATCCGGCTTGTGGGCGCGAGGGACGGACGGCTATGTGACCCGTGATCCTATCCGGGGAGGGAATCGGGTGCAAACCGCGACCACGCTCGAAATGTTGAGAAATACGCTCACACGGCTGCGCGCGCAGGGTGCGAGCATCGGCCTGGTGCCGACGATGGGCGCGCTGCATGATGGGCACCTGACCCTGATCCGCCGTGCGCGCGAAGCGTGCGACCACGTGGTCGCGTCGATTTTCGTCAATCCCACCCAGTTCGGCCCGAACGAGGATCTCGATGCCTATCCGCGCCAGCTGGAGCGCGATGCGGAGATGCTCGAGGCCGAAGGGTGCGCGCTCCTGTGGGCCCCAACTCTCGAAGAGATGTATCCGCATGGTTTCGCCACGAGCATTTCGGTTTCCGGGGTGAGCGAGGGCTTGTGCGGCGCCAGCCGTCCCGGTCATTTCGATGGCGTGGCGACGGTGGTGTGCAAGCTGTTCAACCAGGTCGCGCCCGACTTGGCGTTCTTCGGCGAAAAGGACTGGCAGCAGCTTGCCGTGATCCGCGCGATGGCGCGCGACCTCGATCTCACCGCTCCCCTTGTCAGCTCGATCATTGGCGTACCCACCGTGCGTGAGGAAGACGGTCTCGCGATGTCGAGCCGCAATCGTTACCTGTCAGAAACCGACCGCGTGGCCGCGGCGACACTGCCGCGTTCGATGAAGGAAGCGATCGCCCGGATCAACGCGGGCGAAGAGGTCGCGCCCACGCTCATCGCGCTTGAGGAAGCGCTTCTGGGCGCAGGCTTTGCATCGGTCGATTACGCGGTGCTCGCCGATTCCGCTTCGATGAGACCGCTCGACGCTCTCGGCCACGGCCCTGCCCGGCTGCTGGTTGCTGCAAGGATCGGGACAACCCGGCTGATCGACAACATGGCGGTGAATTGAACCGCTTGAGAGCCAACCGGGCTCGTCAAACCTGTTGACCCGAGAGCGGCAAAAGTGGCAAAGGCTCGGGCTCCTGATGCGGGTATAGCATAGTGGTAATGCTCCAGCCTTCCAAGCTGGCTAGAGGGGTTCGATTCCCCTTACCCGCTCCAGGCCTTTCCCTCAGTCTTGCGTGCTGTATTCAAGCCAATCGGCATGCGGCGAACGGCGTCATGAAGGGCTCTCGGCCTCGTCCATGATCGGCGGCGCGTCGGGGCTTTGGAGCGTCACTTCGACATCGACACGGCGGTTCGCTCTGCGGCCCGCCTCGTTGGGCGAACCATCGGGCAAGGCGTTGGGCTGTAACGGGTTCTGTTCGCCGAAAGCGATCACCCGGATGCGCGAGCGGTCAATCCCCTTGCTCACCAGCCAGTCGCGCACCTTCTCGGCGCGGGCCTGCGAAGCGCGCATATTGGCGGCATCCGATCCGCCCGCATCGCTGTGGCCGCGAAGGATGATCTGACCGCCTTTGGCGACCTGCTCGGAGCGCAGCAGGGCTTCGAGCCCTGTTCTTGCGCGCTTGTCAAACACGTCTCCGCCCTCGGGAAAGCCGATCGACGTCTTGAGGGGTTCGAGCGGTGTGGGCTCCGGTTCGGGCGGCTCGACATCGGGTCGGATGATCGAGACCGGCTGATCAGGATTGGGGGTCAGGGCCCCGGAGCCCTCCGCAGCGTCATCACCTGAGGGCTCATCGCCCTGCGGCCGGTTGTCACAGCCGGCAAGCGTAAGCGCAGCGGCTAGAGCGGCGGTCAGGGTTAGGTTTCGCATCGGGGCCTCGTTTCGTTTTCTTTCTCGGGCAGGTTCGGACATGGATCAGGTCGGCTGCGGCTTGGGAGAAGAGGCAGCCGAC
>JBFHIF010000147.1:0-4585 GCA_041596595.1 Erythrobacter sp.
ACCTTGCCCTGCGCCGACTGACGTTCGAAGATCGTCTTCATCAGGTTGAGCGAGAACATGTGCGCGTAGATCAGCATCAGGATGCCGTTCTTGTTGAGCGACTCCAAAGTCTCGGCTGACAGTTCGCGCAGCTTCTTTTCGTCGACCATCTGGAAACCGCGATAGACGAACGGGGTATCGGGCTTGTCATTGCGAGTGATCGCGATTTCGCCGTCCATGAGGATATCGAGCTTCTTCAGTTCCTCGAGGAAAGCGCGCGTGCGCTGGCCGGCTTCTTCGAAGCGCTGGCAGAATTCGAGAACGCTCTTGGTGTATTCGGTTGGCTGCTTGTCGCCGTCGAACAGGTCCTGCCCCTTTACGTCCTTGCCGATCACTTCGCAGCTCGGATCGAAGCACAGCGACATGTCGTCGCTGTCCTGCTGGAGCTTGGCGAGGATGAAGGGATACCGACGGGCATAGGCCGGAAGGTAGACGTTTTCGGTGAGCTTGCCGTCATCGCCCATGAAGGTGTTGACGCCTTCATTAAGGCCCATCAGCGCGATCGGCAGCGGATTGTCGCCCGCGGTGAAAACGATCGGATAGTGCCGCTGGGCATCGACGAATTCGTCCGAAGTCAAAGGGATCGCGTGCGTGCTCGCGAGGAAATCGGCATTGTCGAAAGTGCCGGCCTTCCAATCGCCGTGATCGCGACTGTTGAGCGGAAGAAGGTCCTTGTAGAACAGCGGAAGTTGCGGCTGCGGCGCGCTGGCCATGAAACGTCTCCGGAAAAATTATGTGGTAAGAAATTCGGTCACGGTCCCCGGTTGATCGGGTTTGCCGGTCGCGCAGCGCTTTAGGCGGTTGCGCGGCGCGGCGCAAGCCACCGGCAGGGAAGCACTGTCACCTGTCCCCTGGAGGGACCAACTTTCCCGGATTGAGCAGTCCGGACGGGTCCAGCGCCTGCTTGATCCGGCGCATCATCGACAGGGCGACCGGGTCGCCCAGACGACCGAGCTCATCGACCTTCATCTGGCCGATTCCGTGCTCGGCGCTGATCGAACCACCCCAATCGGTCACCAGATCATGGACACGGGCGCTCACCGCCTTGCCTTGCCCATCCTCCCATTCTCCAGGCACGGCTCCTTGTGGAGCAAGGACATGGAAATGCACATTGCCATCGCCCAGATGCCCGAACGCGATCGCCCGGGCCCCGGGAAACTCGGCCTCAATCCGTGGCGAGGCGGAGAGAATGAACTCGGGCATCTTCTCGACCGGAACCGAAATGTCGTGCTGCATGGCCGGCCCGAGCGCTCTTTCCGCCTCGGAGATGGAATCGCGTAGCCGCCAGAGGGCCTCGGCCTGGGCCTCGGTCGCGGCGAGCGCCGCGTCTTCGACCAACCCTTCTTCGAGAGCGTCCGCGAGCGCGTTTTCAAGCCGTTCGCGCAGGCTTGCTTCGTCGTTCGAACTGCCAACGCATTCGATCAACGCGTTCCATTCGTGCCGGGATTCAAGCGGTGAGCGGACATCGGGTAGATGCGCGAGGACGGAATCGAGACAATGCGCGGGCACGATCTCGAACCCCTCGAGGGCGTCGCCCATCGCCGCATCGACCCGCGCCAGAAGCGTTCGCGCGTCTCTCACATCGCCGAGGCCGACCCACGCGGTCGCGCGCGCGCCGACTGCGGGGAGAAGACGGAGCGTCGCCGCCGTCACGATCCCCAAAGTCCCCTCGGACCCGATCAGCAATTGCTTGAGATCGAAGCCGCGATTGTCCTTCTTGAGTGCGGTCAGCCCGTTGAACACCGATCCATCGGCGAGCACCGCTTCGAGCCCTAAGACCTGCGCCCGCATCGTTCCGTGGCGCAAGACCTGCGTTCCCCCGGCATTGGTGGAAACCAGCCCGCCAATCGTGGCCGATCCCTTTCCGCCGAGAGTCAGCGGGAAGCGCAGACCGCGTTCCTCTGCCGCCTCGTGAAGGGTCTGGAGGATGACCCCGGCTTCGCACACGCATTGACCCGCCTCGGGAGAAAGGCTGCGAATGCGGTTCATCCGTCGTAGCGACAGCAGGAGGGCAGAGCCGGTTCTGTCAGGGGTCGCGCCTCCAGCCATTCCGCTGTTTCCGCCCTGCGGAACGATCGGAATGCGATGTTCGGCGCACAATTTCACCAGTGCGGCGACTTCCCCGGTATCTGCGGGTGATGCCAGCGCGAGCGCGGCCCCGGAATATCTTCCACGCCAGTCGGTGAGCCAGGGCGAGAGGGTATCCGGATCGCGGGTCAGCCATTTCTCGCCAAGCAGTTGCGCGGCTTGGGCGAGAAAGGCGCTGGCGTCCGCGTTGCCTGCAGGGTCGAATGTCGTCTCGGTAGCCATTGTGCTTCCTATGCCACAGCGTTTCGCTAATGCGCCACCCATTTGCAGAGGGCCTTTCGCTGAGTTAAGCCGCCGTTCAATCGTCCTTGCTAAAGCTGCCTGTCTTGCAGAGATGCACCCATGCCCCCGCCTTCCTGGTCCGGGCGTACGGAGGATCGCCTTAAGCCCATGCCGAGCCTGCTCGTCCTAGCTGTGCCATTTGCGATGGCGCTGTCGGCTGTCGGCTCGCAGGCCGGGACCGATGCAAGCGGGACGAGTGCCATTCTCGAAAGCCCCGCCTCGCTCGGAGAGAGCCCTTCAAGAGATGAGAGGCGCGCGCAGCTGCCGCGCGGACCGCATTACCCAGCGAGCAATCTCTCTCCAGCGCCTCTCGATGCCTTCTGGGGGGAGCAGAGCGTTCAGCAGGTGCGCATAGAGCGCCGCGTGATCGTTCGCATATCGCCGCGCACTCCACCTGATCGCAATGAATTGCTCGCCCAGTTGCCGCAGCGCGAGGTCGCTACCCGCTTCGAGGAGCGCGAAATGGACAAGTGCCTCGCGGTTGACCGGATCGCTGGCGTGCAGACCGGGAGTGGCAACCGGCTGCTGCTGTTCATGCGCGATGCGGGCATCGTTTCGGTGAACCTCGAAAAGGCCTGCCGCGCTCGCGATTTCTATTCCGGTTTCTATGTCGAGCAGAGCGCTGACGGGAAATTGTGCGCCGAGCGCGACAAGTTGCAGTCACGCAGCGGTGTGACCTGCGAGGTCGAACGCATGATGCGGCTGGTCGCAACCCGCGAATAGAACGGGCGGCAGCGCAAGCGATTTCTTGACTTTTTGCCCCATATTTCGCACACGCGCAGCGCCTGTGGTTGAGCGGTCGATTTCCGCGGCACAAGGCGAAGACATTCGCGGCGCTCATTCGTCGCCCTTATCCGGACATTAAAACACACATGACCTTCGCCGATCTCGGCCTTTCGCCCGAATTGCTCAAAGCCGTCGAAGACGCCGGCTATACGACGCCCACGCCGATCCAGGTGGAAGCCATTCCGCCGGTTTTGATGATGAAGGACATCATCGGCATCGCGCAGACGGGCACCGGCAAGACCGCCAGCTTCGTGCTGCCGATGATCGACGTGATGGCTTCCGGCCGCCGCCGGGCTTTGATGCCGCGATCGCTGATCCTCGAGCCCACGCGCGAACTCGCGGCCCAGGTCGCGGAGAATTTCGAGAAATACGGCAAGAACCACGATCTCAAGATGGCATTGCTCATCGGCGGCGTGCAGATGGGCGACCAGATCAAGGCGCTCAACGACGGTGTCGACGTGCTGATCGCGACCCCGGGCCGCTTGATGGACCTGTTCGAGCGCGGAAAGATCCTCCTCAACGGATGCGAACTCCTGGTGATCGACGAAGCCGACCGGATGCTCGACATGGGGTTCATTCCCGACATCGAGTTCATCTGCTCGAAACTTCCCGAAAACCGTCAGACCATGCTCTTTTCGGCAACCATGCCTCCGCCAATCGAGAAGCTGGCAAAGAAATTCCTGAGCAATCCCAAGAGGATCGAGGTCAGTCGCGCCGCGTCGACCAACGAGGATATCACCGCGTTCAAGGTGCCGGTGAAGGCGCGCCAGAAGCGCGAAACCATCGAATGGCTGCTCGCCAACGACCAGGTCGAGACCGCGATCGTATTTGCCAATCGCAAGACCACGGTGCGCGAGCTCAACAAGCATCTGCAGAAACGCGGCTTTGCCAGCAGCGAGATCCACGGCGACATGGATCAGAGCTCGCGCCTCCGGGAACTCGACCGGTTCAAGGCGGGAGAGGTCAATATCCTGGTCGCATCCGATGTCGCCGCGCGCGGGCTAGACATCAAGGGCGTGAGCCACGTGTTCAATTTCGACACGCCGTGGCATCCGGATGACTACGTGCACCGGATCGGGCGCACCGGCCGGGCGGGGGCCAAGGGCCGTGCCTTCACGCTGGTCGCCGATGAGGATGCCGAGGCGATCTCGAATGTCGAAAAGCTGACCGGTGCGAAGATCAAGGTTTTCGGCAAGGAGGACGTGCGCGTCGAGCTTGCCGAGGCGGGAGCGAAGGACCCCGAGAGCAAGCCGAGCCGCAAGCGCGACGAAGAGCCGGTCGAGGACAAGCCGGTCCGCAAGAGCCGTGCTCCCCGTCGCAAGAACGAAGACGCGGGTGAAGACGCGCCCGCCAGGCCCCGCCGCGAACGCAAGCCGAGAAGCGAAAAGGA